>CAZZNC010000417.1:0-2881 GCA_964655405.1 uncultured Anaerolineaceae bacterium
CCCACAGCAGGTGCACATGGGCCACCTGCGCAGTCACTTCGTAACGTATTACGGCGTTGATCGTCGGCGCAATCCACAAGTCGGCTTCCACTTGTATGCTGCTGTCAGGATAACGCGCAATCGTAGGGAGTTGGATGGCTGCTGGCGCGAAGGTGTACTGCCAAGTTTCCAGCCCCTCAATCTGCTGGCGATGGCCGGTGGGCACGGCGCGTGTCACCCCGCCGACGAGTTGCCCTGCGGAAAGGTCCGCCACCGCAGAACCGATCTCGTGCCCGCCGATGTCGACGTTGCAATTTCCGTTGACATCGACAATGTAATAATCGTTCGACCAGCGCACGCCTTCCAACTTCAACAACGCATCGTGCGGCAAAAAGGCACGCCCTTCCGCTTGGAGCACTACGCGGCGCTGTTGCCCGGGTTCGTTTCCTTCCACGCGCGCGTCGAATTTTCCCTGCACCGCCTCGCCATCCGCGTCGGACGTGCCGTCGAAAACACCGCTCACCGCATAGGCCCAACCTTGATGTTGTGCCAAATTGCGATCAATGCTGCTAAATTCTACTTCGCCAAAACCTGTAGGCGGGGCGTTTTCTGTTAAAAAGAGCGCCGTCGGCCACGTGGTGGCATCAACGCGGGTAGGGAGGGGGCGTTCTTCGGTTTGGGGAGAGCCACAAGCCGCTAATGCTAATGCGCTGCATGTTAAGAGCATCAGGACGAGCCGTGTTGTTCTCCGGACAGCTGAAGGGCTGTGTTTTTGTGTGGCAGGCAAGGTTTGTCGGTGGCGCATCGGGTTAGACCTTTCCCATACGGTGCATACGAGCTGTTCTTGTCGTAGGAAAACTTAATTCTTAACAAATTTAGACGACATCTTTACCGAAATTTTATGTAGGAGACTTGGAATATCTCTGTAAATATGATATAATTCTCTAGAGCTTTCCGTCCTTTAGGGACGGGGCTATGCCCTGTGTGCAGGTCCCTTAAGGAACAACGGAACGTTTTGAAAACGCGGGCGTGGTGGAATGTTTCTGTGGGATGACACTTTTGCTTGCTTGTCTTTTGCAATGTGCAACGTATGACTAGTAGTAAGGATAGAGCCGTGAACACCAAATCTTTCACCATCCCCGAACAAGCCCTCGAGTATGTCACCGGCACAACTTTCGAACAGTTTGAACAAAAAATCGAAGGTAAGCCGGTGGTTATTTTGTATCCTCGCCATCGAAAACGTGGCGCGCTGGTGGCTATGTTCCTGCGTTACTATCAGCAACATACCCTCTATTATAGCCTCGATGAAGATCAAGCCTCGCTCCGCACATGGTTGGACCGCTTGATGTACGACCAGGATTTAGCGCCCCTTTTCGGCACGCAGACGCTCGCCGCACTGAGTGAAGATGCTGCCCCGGAAGAGTTGGCGGAGGCCTTCGGCGCAGACTTGGGTGGTGCGTTGGATGGCAAGCCGTTTATGCTTTTCCTGGATATGTTCGATCACCTCGTCATGGACGAAGACGCCAGCCGTTTCTTCATGGCGCTGCCGGAAGCTCTGCCGGATCACGTGCAGATCGTGGTCAACGCGCGTTTGTTGGCTTTGCGCCCCTGGAACGATTTGATCCTGACGGGCCAAGCTGCCGTGATAGGCAACGAATCTGCGATGAGCGGCGGCATCTATGGGCACGATCCCGCGTTGGGCCAACTGGAAATTTACGCGCTGGCCGGTGGGCATGTGTACATTGACGGACGCCCCGTGACACGCTGGGAAGGCAGCTTGCCCAAGCACCTCTTTTACTACTTCGTTGACCATCCCATGGTAACGCGAGACGAGATTTTTAGCATCTTTTGGCCGAAGTTAGGGGTCAAAGAAGCGACGAATGTATTCCACGTTACTAAGCGAAAGATCAGCGAGCGTCTAGGGCATGAATTGACACAATACGGGAACGGCTTCTATACCCATTCGCCTCGTCTTATGATCCACTATGACGTACAGCTTTTTGAGGACGCCGCACGTCAGGCCCTCAATAGCGACGTGGACGCACCGGCCTTGTGGTATACCGCTGTAAGTCTTTACCGTTCGGATTTCTTGCCTAAACTTGACTTGCCCTGGGTTCGAGAACGGCGCGCCGCTTTACGGCAACAATATGCGCAAGTGCTGATTAATCTGGGGAGATACCATCGAGGGAATGACGATCTAGAGCAAGCGTTGGGCTATTTGTTGAGAGCGTTGCGCGTCAAACCGGACTGGGAAGATGTGCATCAAGACGTTATGTTACTCTATCACCAAATGGGACGTAAAGACGACGCTATCGCTCAATATCGCCAATTGGAAAAAACGCTCAAACGCATGTTCAATATCCCGCCGTCCAAAGATACACAGCGCTTGTTCCAGATCATTTCTGCAACCTAGCCTTTTTTACAAGGTATAATCAAAGGTTGCAGCATGGCGGCGCAAGCACGTCAAGCCAAACAACAGCCGCGCGAAGTCGTGCGTAAGGTGAACGATGGGCCACACACGCTCACGGTCACCGTTACGCGCGACGCGCGGCTGCGCAAGTCTGTGCGCTGGACGATGCACGAGCAGGAAATCCGCGTGCGCGCTCCGCAAAAGCTCAACGCGCGCGATTTGGACGAGGTGCTCGACGACATCATCGCGCAAGTCTTACGGCAACGGGCACGCGCTCGCAAACAAAACGACGCCGCGCTTGAATCCCGCGCACGCTCCCTCAACCTCCGTTATTTTGGCGGTGAATTACGCTGGCACACCATCCGTTGGGTGACCAATATGCAGCATCGGCTGGGCAGTTGTACCCAGGGAGGCACAACTGACGGCGACATCCGCATTAGCGCGCGCATCAAGCCCTGGCCGCGCTACGTGGTGGACTACGTGATCGCGCAT
>CAZZNC010000418.1:0-2873 GCA_964655405.1 uncultured Anaerolineaceae bacterium
CAACCCAGCTCGGCCACCCCTTGCGCAAAGGCATCCAATCCGCTTTTGTCATAAACGCTCAGAATGGCTCGTCCCATACGCCTTCGCCTTTCGTGTGAAAAAACGCCCGACATGGCCGCCATTATACCATCCGCGCCGCCCCGAAAAGGGCGCGCCAACTTCTCTATACATTCTACCGCGCTCTGTGCCGACACATTTGGGCACTTTGGACGAAGTCCTGTTTTTTACATAGCTCAAAGATTATTGACTTTACATCCCCCACAATAGTTTGCTAAAATAAACATTAGGGGCGCTGTGGCAGTGAGCCGCCGAGGGGACAGCGTTCCGGACAAAAACAAGGCGACGCGACGTATCGGAAGAAGCTAGACGGAAGGATCGCGAGCATGATCGAGGGAACGGAAATTGGGCGAGTTCTACGGGTCGGGCGTGGCTGGGCCGATGTAGATATCAACCGCAAGGTGCGCCGTGTCAGCACACGCCCCGATCTCATCGTGCGAGCAGGAAATTATTTGCAGATTGTCCAAGACCAAGGCATGTCGCTGATCTCCAGCCGCGAGTATGCGGCCCGAGCCGCTAAACCTTTGCATTAAATCTTCCACCATTACCCCAAAACACCAGGGCACTCCATGCGGATAGCCCTGGTGTTGTTTATGTGCTACCCCACCCTGCCCCGCATCGGGTACAATGAAAGCACTTTGCGCCGACCCTATCGCACTACAAACGAGGACGCCATGAGTACAAAGAAAAACGACCGCGTGGCCTGCATCCGCGAACTGCGCGACGCCAAAGCGATCCCCTACTTGCGCCAATATGCGCCGGTGTGGTTGGTAGACGAAACGCCGCTGCCTGCACAAGACGCCGTGCGCTTCGACGTTGTTTTCTACCATCCGCGCTACGGCTGGATGCGGCAACGTTACACGTTCGACGCCTTCAACAACACGTTGTATCACAAGGGGCAAATGCCGCTCAGCGAGGCGGAAATGTTGGAGATCGAGGCGCAAGAACCATATATCTCCGCCGAAGTGGTCAATATGGTGGGCGCGTGACGCCGCGAGGCAGGCTCATTCGTCACACACGGACAGGGGCGCCATGCGTGCCCCTGTTGGGCTTTCATAGCCGCGCACGTCCTGAAAAACGCGCAACAGCCGATCCGCGATATGCTCCCAGCCGTATTCCAGCGCCGTAGCACGGGCCGCCCGCCCCAATTCTGCGCGGCGTTCGGGGTGCGTCAACAGGCACGCCATGCGCCGCGCCAACTTTGCCGGATCGCGCGTGGGGACATGGAAGCCGTTCACACCATGCCGCACCAAAAATGCCAACCCGCCCACCTCCGAAGCAATGACCGGCGTTCCACAGGCCATTGCCTCCAACGCCACCATGCCGAAGCTTTCGTAGTCCGAAGGAACGATCAGTGCATCGGCGGCGGCGTAGTAAGCAGGCAACGCCTCTTGGGCACGTGCCCCCAAAAAACGCACCCGTTGCCCCACGTGTAGCTGTTCGCGCAGCGCCATCAAGCGGCGCGTTTCGGCGTCCGGCGCGGACGTTTCACCGTCCCCACCCACCACCAACGTACAGATCGCCTCGGCCAACTGCGAACGTTCGGCGCGCAACAACGCCAGCGCCCGCAACAAGCTATCAATGGCTTTCAGCGGCTCGATGCGCCCGACGAAAAGCAACAAGTAACCGTCTTGGCGCACGCCGATTCGGGCGCGCGCTTCGGTTTGCGGCATCGGATGGAAACGCGCAAGGTCAACACCAGGCGGCACAATGGCAATCTTGCGGCGGTCGGTGCGGTAGAGCCAAAGCAATTGGGCGCGCTCGGCGGGCGTGGCCGCGATAAGACGATTTGACCAGCCCATGATCGCGCTTTCGGTGGCGACGCGCACGTCCTGGCCGGTTTGGGGGACGTGCAACGCCACGCGGTTTTTCATGCGGCCCAACGTGTGGAACATCTGCACGACCGGCACGTCCCAACGCTGCTGCAAGGTGCGCGCGACACAGCCGCTCAGCCAGTAGTGGCTATAGATGAGGTCGTAGCGCAACCTTTCGCGCGCGGCGAAGTCCAGCACACCACGTGCAAACGCACTCACGTGTGGATAGATCGCCGAAGGCTCCAGGGACGCCAGTGGGCCGGCGGGGATATGAACCACGCGCGCCCCTTTGCCAAAGGGAACCGTCGGGGCTGCGTCCGGCGTGGTCTGACGGGTGAAAACGTCTACCGCGATGCCGCGCCGCCCCAGCTCGCGGCTGAGCACGCGCACGTAGACATTCATGCCGCCGGTCTTCTTGCCGCCGAGCGTCGCCAACGGGCTGGTATGCACGCTCAACATGGCAATGCGCGTGATGCGCTCAGCGTTCATGGTGCGGGGGCGTCCGCGTCCGGAGTGATCACCAGCCGATAGATGTAGGTATCTTGTCCACCAAGATCGTATTTGTAAGACTCCGTGCCGCGCAAAAAGTCAAGCTCGGCATAGCCTTGCTCGATAGCGTAGCGCACCAACCACCCCAACAGCACGATCCCAGGGCTGAGGTAACCATGCACATCTGGGCGGATGCCGGAATTGTAAACCAGCACGCGGCCCCGATAGGTGAAGTTGAGATAGGCGGCCACCGCTTCCCCTTCGACGGTGAGGAACACCAATTGCAACCAGCCGTGCGCGGCCATGCGCGGCACGATTTGCGAAAAGAAGGCGCGGTTGGTCGGTACGGAGAGAAAAGCGGCTTTGTCCGGAGAGCTGGCGGCCATCAAGTCCAAGAAACGCGCCAATTCCGCTTCCAGATTGTGCTTGCCTTCCTCAACGAGGTACCAGTCCGCCACACCCGCCGCACGGCGCAATTTACGGCGCAGCTCGTGGCGTTTTTTCTTGTCCAGG
>CAZZNC010000419.1:0-2867 GCA_964655405.1 uncultured Anaerolineaceae bacterium
AGGGGACGCCACGTTCTTCGAGATCAACCAGCAATACGACTACGAAGGGCGCGTGCGCCAGATGGCCGCCGAAGGCCACTTGCCGGCCTTGTTGCACGGGGCGGGGCCAGGCGTGAGCAACCGCGTGGGCTATGACATCGGCTACACGTTCATCAAGTGGCTGACGGACAATTACGGCTTGGATGCGCACCGTCAATTCATCGAGCTGCTCGACAAGGGCGTGGGCCGTAACGACGCCCTGGAACAAGTCACCGAATTGAGCATCAACGAGATCGAGCGGCGTTGGCGCACCTGGTTGGGCGCGTCACCGGAACCGCCAACCCTCATTCCTACGCCGACAATGTTCATATTCCCCACGCCGACACCGTTCGGACAATAACTCTGCCGCAGGCTTTTTTCGCACGCTCAACCACGCCCTGCCGTGTACGTTTGGCAGGGCGTTTGATGTGTGCGGGGTGTGTGGCACACTATGCGTTGTCTTCAGAGGGAAGTTGCAACCGTGAGAGCCATTCGCGGTAGGAAGCAAAACGTGATTGCCCGCGCGGGACAACAATCCGCAATGCACGCGGCAATATGTCGGCGATGATGGGCGTCACCCCGAACGGATCCCCGTCAATTTGGGCGGGTTGGGGCGTTTTGGTGTCAATCACAATGCGTTTTTGCGCCGTAAAGTACAGCACAAACTCCGGCGGCAGGCCACTCCCCGCCATCAAATTCGTGACACTGGAAAAAAGCCGCTCGGCACTCAACGGACGCACGACGCCCGCATAAAGCAGCCCATCGTCTGGACGGATCGCCTCGTTGATCAGGGCCAAGCCGTTGAGCCAGGTCAGCGCGCCGGTAGCGGTGACAAAAGCCATGATGCCTTCCGCGCGCAAAGGGGGTTGGCCGTCCAACGAGATCAAATATTCCTCGGTGCGCACCTGGCGCAGCGTGCGCAAGCCGGAAAGCCCGTAAGCCAGCACGCCCAGGCGATTTTTTTCTTCCGGCTCGACATTGTGAAGCGCGTCTGCTTCAAAGCCGGTGGAAACACGCAACACCGAACAGCGTTCCCCCACGCGCGCTAGGTCCACTTCACGCAACGCCCCTTCGCCCAGCGCCAGTTTGAGCGCTGCGTCCATGCGGTGGGGAATGCCCAAAAAGCCGGAGACCACGTTTCCCGTGCCCACCGGTATCCAACCAAAGGGTAGCGCACTTTCGCCGGTCACCTGAAGCGCGCCAGAAACGCCCAGCATCAGCGTTCCATCTCCGCCGGCCACCAACACGCGGTCTATGCCCTGTTCCAAGCCCTCGTGGATCGCCTTTGCAAAGTCAAATTCCGGCGTGGTGACGTGCAGTGTCACGCGCGGTTGGTGCACGGTTTGCAAACGTTCGATGACCAAACGCCCGCGCTTTGAACCCGAAAACGGATTGACAATTGCCAACACGTGTTGGGGAGCGGGAATATTGGGCCAGGGATCGCTTGTCACCATAAAATTTTGCCTTTGCTCCGATGCGTGTTCTCAAATTTCCACTTGCGGCAACGTTGGCGTGGATGTGGCGCTGGGGGTTGGCGTGGGAGAAAGGCGCGGATCGTAAGTGGGGGAAGGGCTAGCCGGCACGGTGGGCTGCGGTGAGAGCGATGGGGTCGGTGTCACAGTGGGCAGCGGCGTCATCGTGAGCGTGGGCGTTGGCGTGGGGTTGACCGCTTCCAAAACGCTCTCGTGCATATACACCGTATCGCGGTAGGCGCCGTTGGGGTTCAGCTCCACCACATACCAATCCGGCGCATCCGGCACACGTCCATAAATGCAAAGTTCCGTCCCTTGTGGCACGACATCGCGGATCGGACATTCTTGGTTGTCTTTGCTGGGACATTCTCGATAGACGGCACGCTCTACGCGGACGCGAAACCACTGGCACGGCGGCAACGGTGTAAACGTGACGGGTACGTACAGCGTCGGAGGCAACGCGAGCGGCTGGGCGCGCGCCGTCGCCGTGGCGACTGCCTGCTGGGTCACTTCGGCGGTGATGTTCCCCTGGTTGGCGATGAAGTCCAACAGGCCACGCCACACGAAATACCCCCCCAGCACCACGCACACACCGATTACAGCCACCAAAATAGGAGAAGGGCCGGTACGATAGCTTGACATACATTCCCTCTTGTGCCGCCGACGACGGCATCCGCTGAGTTTATAGCGGATGGAGCACGTCGTCGTTTTCCACGCACGCTAGGCCGACGGGTGGCGCTGTTGCCAGCGCGCCCAAAGCGTCGTCAGCGTTTCGGCCATGCGTGCCTCAAAGAGCGGGCCAAGCGTGGTCGTCACGTCGTCATGGTTAGGAAAAACCGCGTAAGGCACGTCGAACCCGCGCACGTGGATCACTTCGGGATCGGTGGCGGCCAGCGCGTGCCAATCCACGTCCTTGTACAGCCGCTCTAGTTTCTCGTCCGGCAGACCGTGTTCCAAGATGCTGTCGGGCCGGTCGGGATTGAAGCGGCGGCGGTTTTTGCGCAAAGATTCTTCATAGGGCACATCAATATAGAAAATGCCCGCCTGACGCAATATAGCATCGCTGAGGTGCGCGTAGGCTTCGCGGTAGCCGCCGTGTTCGCTGCCGCGCGAAAACTCGATCAGCACGGTATGCGTTTCGTGCAAGTTGGGAGTGTCCCGCAACAACTTGTCGTATTCCAAGCTCAACCGTTCCATGAGCAGATGCCACAGGTCGTTGTGGAGAAAATAGCCGTCGGCGTCGGTATGCAAACGGGGACGGCCTAGTTTGCGTTCCAAAATGGCATCTTCCTCGAACCATGTCCAGAGCATGGGGAAGTCGTCCAACTCGTACAGTTCCCCAACGTGCAAACGCTCTCGCCGCGTGTTGGCATCCAG
>CAZZNC010000420.1:0-2867 GCA_964655405.1 uncultured Anaerolineaceae bacterium
CGGCGCGGGCGGCAACACAGAAACGACCATCTGCACGCCCCAAACGACCATCCCTTGGCGCATCTGCATTTGTGCGATGCCGATGGTCAGCGTGTACATGCTCTCTTCACGCACCATCACCAGCGGCCACAGATAATCGTTCCACACCAACAGGAACTTGAAGACCGCCAGCGTTCCCAGCGCCGGACGGCTCAGCGGCACGACCACGCTCCAAAAGATGCGCAGCGGCCCCGCGCCGTCCATCTTGGCCGCGTCCATCAGCTCCGAGGGCAAAGTCTTCATATATTGGGTCAGCAAAAAGATGCCGTAAGCGTCCACGACGCCCGGAATGACCAATACCTTATAGGTATTTACCCATTTGAAAACGCGCGAGAAGAGATAGAAAGATGGGATCAGCGTGGCGTAAATAGGAAGCATCATCGTCAACATCATCAGCCAGAACAGAATCTGCTTGCCGCGAAATTCATATTTGGCAAAGGCAAAAGCAGCCAGAGCGTCAAGGGAAAGCACCAACACCAAGCTGCTCAGCGTCACGATGATACTGTTGAGGTAGTAGTCGGGATAGCGGTACTTGAGCGTGGTATGTTCGAGCTTGTATCCCCGCAACAGGCGATCGTACTGCTCCCAAGTGATATGTTGCGGCAGCATGTGCCGATTGTAAAGCTCATCGTCGGACTTGAGCGAAGTGCCCACCATCCACACATACGGAAAAGCGTAAGAAAGCGCCACAACCGTCAGCGCGACAACCAGCGCGATTTGCGTGATCTTGGCACGTCGTGTTTGCATGGCTCAATACTCCACTTCGCGGCCAAAGAACCAATAGTTGGCAAAACTGACCACGAACATAATCAACGTCAAAGCTACCGCGATAGCCGAAGCATAGCCGTAATCTTGCGTGCCGAAGGCGCGATAGTATAGGTAGAGCGCGACCGTTTCGGTCTTGTGCATCGGCCCTCCGCCGGTCAGCAGCTGCACCGGTGCAAAAAGCCCCAAAAGGTAGATGAAACCGGTCGTGACCACAAAGACCAACACCGGTCGCAACATCGGCACGGTGACATGCAGAAATTCGGACACTGGCCCCGCGCCGTCGATCTTGGCCGCGTCGTAAAGTTCCTCGGGAATGTTGCGCAACCCTGCCATGATAATCAGCGCATCCCAACCCAGCCCTGACCAAATCAGCATGATGATCACAGCCCAGATCGCGAGCGACGGGTCACGCAGCCAGTTTTGCCCTTCTAACCCCACCCGTTCCAAGATCACGTTCAGGTAACCATAACGGGCGCTGAGCAACTGTTTCCAGATGTATGTGATCACCACGACCGAGGTCACCGAGGGTAAAAAGAACACGGCGCGCAAGATGCTCGACGCCCATTCAGGAATTTTGTCCAACAGCACCGCCAGGATCACCGCAAGCAGAGTGCCGATGATCGTACACGTAATGGTGATGACGGTGGTGATTTGCAGGCTGTGCAGGAAACGCGGGTCTTCCATGAGCCGCCGGAAATGTTCCATGCCCACGAACGTTAACCCTGTGCCGTCTTGCACATAAGGGTTCCACTTTGCCACGCTCAAATACGCCGAAAACAAAATGGGCGCCAATTGAAAGGTGAAAAAGCCGATGAAAAACGGGGAAATGAACGCATAGGGGGCGGAATGCTCCCAGAACGCCCCGAGACGTTTGCGCCAGGGCAACGGGGCCTGGAAACTCGTTTTTTGCTCTCGTAGCACCATCGTTTTCACGGCGGAGCGACGTCCGCCTCCTCCTTTTCCTCGTCCACACAGGGAACAGGGACAAGAAGGCGGGAAGCAAACCCTGCGCATGATGTGCTATGAGTCGCTGGGGTAGGGCTTCCCGCCCTGCTCATCTCGGACAGAGGGGGCATATTGGCCTAGCTGGCCCCCACTGTCCGCTTTGCACTTAGTCCAACGGCGGGCAGGCTTCTACCGCCGCTTCAAGAGCTTCTTTGGGATCGACACCTTCGGCAGTTGCCATGTAAATCGCCTCACCCAGTGCGTCGGCGACTTCGCTCGAAGGCATTTCCATGCCGACGACCTCAGAAGACCATTCCGCAACCAGTTTGGCAAGCGGCACACCCAAGTACTCGTTGGGGGCGTCCAGGTCGATGTAGTCCCACGCCGTGCGCAACGAAGGCACGCCGTCCACGATGTCGTAGTAGGTTGCCATGACTTCGGGCTGCTCAGCATAGAGCAAGAAATCGTAGGCCAGGTCTTGCTGGTCGGCGGCCACGGGCACGGAGAAGCACGCCCCACCGGTGGCTGCATGGACTTTGCGATCAGTCGGGCCAAAGGGCATTCTTGCCACGCCCCACATGCCTTCCATCTCCGGCGCAGCGGATTCCAGCTCGGTGGCGTACCACGAGCCGTGCATGATCGCCAGGGCTTCGCCACTCTTCAACGCAACCATCGGGTCGTCGTCGACTGCTTCGTCCCACATCAGGCCGACGCCGTACTCGTTGACCAAGTCGTTGTAGAGCTGCAAAGCGGCTAAGCCTTCTTCGTCTGCGAAAGCATAGTGACCGTCTTTGATGATGCGTCCGCCGTAGGGCACGAGGAAGCCTTGATACCAGGTGTAGTAATCGTTCTGTTGGAGCAAGATCGCCTTGGCCTCATCAGTGCTGATCAGGGAGGCAACTTGCAGGAATTCGTCGGTCGTGGCAGGGAAGTGATCCAATCCGGCTTCCTCGATGGCCGGATCGTAAACGTCCTTGCGGTAGAACAGCAAATTGAAGTCCAGGTCAGCAGGAACGCCGTATTGCACGCCCTGATTCTGGCACAGTTCCCAACCACCCGCGACGAAATCGTCGGGGTTCAGCACGTCCTCGATGTTTTCCAGGGGCGAAAGCGCA
>CAZZNC010000421.1:0-2864 GCA_964655405.1 uncultured Anaerolineaceae bacterium
GCACGTGCTGATCGTTGGCGGCGGCGGGCGAGAACATGCGCTCGCGTGGAAGTTGGCTCAGTCGCCACGTGTCACACGGCTAAGCATTGCGCCCGGCAACACAGGCACGGCTACGCTGCCCCGCACGCGCAACGTGGACATCGACGCGACCGACGTGGTGAGCTTGTTGGACTACGCGGAAAGCACGGACGTAGACGTGACCGTAATCGGGCCGGAAGAGCCGCTCGCGCGTGGGCTGGCCGATCAGCTTGCGGCGGTGGGATTGCGTGTATTTGGGCCGCTGCGTCGCGCCGCGTTGATTGAAACGTCCAAGAGCCACGCCAAAGCCTTGATGCAACGTTGGGGCGTGCCGACCGCGCCTTATGAGGTTTTCACCACACTGGACGCGGCGATGGAATACGTGATGACCCATCCGGTGCGCGAGCTGGTGATCAAAGCGGACGGCTTGGCGCGCGGCAAGGGCGTTTTTCTGCCGCTGGGCGAAGCAGACGCCGAGGGCATTTTACGTGCGCTTTTGGAGCGCAACGCCTTGGGACACGCGGGGCGTCACGTGTTGATCGAGCGGCGTTTGCACGGTCGGGAAGTTTCAGTGATGGCCTTCAGCGACGGGGGACATCTTGTGCCCATGCCTGCTGTTTGTGCGTATAAACAACTTAACGATGGCGACAAAGGTCCGAACACCGGCGGCATGGGCGGCTATGCGCCTGCACTTTCCCCCGCGTTGCGCCGATCCGTCACCGAAGCGATCCTGGCGCCGGTAGTGGCAGGATTGGCCGAGGCGGGGACACCTTTTCGCGGCGTGCTTTACGCGGGTGTGATGTTGACCGACGACGGCCCGCAGGTGTTGGAACTCAACGTGCGTTTCGGTGACCCGGGTGCGCAGACGGTGCTGCCTTTGTTGCAAACCGACCTGCTGGACGTGATCGAAGCGTGCATTGACGGCACGTTGGGGGCGCTGGATGTGCGCTGGCGGGACGGGGCGGCGGTGACGTTGACGCTGGTCACGGCGGGGTATCCCGCGCGACCCGATCCCGATCTGCCGGTGGTGATTGACGCACTGCCCGCCGACGATGTGCTGATCTTCCAGGCGAACATGCGCAGGCGTCCCGATGGAACGTTGGTGACGCACGGCAGCGGGCGCGTGCTGACGCTGACCGCGCTGGGACAGGACTTGCCCGCAGCGACCCGGCGAGCTTACGGGGCGGTGCGGGGCGTTCGCTTTGCGGGGATGCATTATCGCACGGACATTGGGGCGGGCGGCTTGGGGTGACGTATGAGGCAAGGGGCACGGTTGGAGCGCGCATTTTACGCGCGGGACACGCGCGAAGTGGCGCGGGACTTGCTCGGCGCGGTGTTGCTGCACCGCGTGGATGGGCAACGGGTTAGTGGGCGCATTGTGGAGGTGGAAGCGTACCGCACCACCGACGACCAAGCTGCACATGCCCATGCCGGTCACACGCCGCGCAACGCGCCGATGTGGGAAGCGCCGGGGCACGCTTACGTTTATTTGACGTATGGCATCCATTGGCTGTTGAACGTGGTTTGTGAGCCGGAAGGTGTGCCTGCCGCCGTGCTCATCCGCGCGCTGGAGCCGATGGAAGGCCAGGACGTGATCGCCGCGCGGCGAGCGGGGCGTCTATTCTTGGCGTGGACGAGCGGCCCGGGCAAGTTGACGCAGGCGCTGGGCATCACTGGCGCGCACAACCGGCTTGACCTCACCGCGCCGCAGTCCGCGCTGTGGATCGAGGCGGGCGACCCCGTGCCGGACGCGCAAGTGTGCACAGGGCCGCGCATCGGCCTGGGCAAGCACGTGTGCGAACCCTGGTTTTCCATGCCCTGGCGCTGGTGGATTGCGGACAGTCCGCACGTGTCGCGCTGAGCGGGAAAACGGGGGCAAGGCCCCCGTGCCCCCAGCAGGGAGCTTCGCCCCTTGCACCTCCCGCAAGCCGCGCTGCGCGCGCAGCGCGGCGTTTGTGCATAGACGCGCGTCGGTCAAGGGCGCTTGGGCCGTCACCGTGCAAGGGGCGCGCCTCGCCCCTTGCGCTGCGCGGCTGTTCATTTTTCCGGAATATGCGATAATCTGCGCGCCCAGCTGGGCGCGTGAACGCTGTTGTTTTTGGCCTGCTTGCCAGGGAGATGAGTGTGTGGCTCGGCGTTTAGGGTGGTCACGTCGGTTTATATACGTATTGGCTCTTGCGTTGGCTTTGCGCCTCGGCGTTTTCGTGATAGCGTGCCAATCCTCGTGGGAAGCCCCGCAACCCTGGGCATCCCACGTGTTCAGCAACCCCGACTCGCAGGGATACGCCCGTTTGGCGCAGAATATGGTGGAGCATGGGGCGTTTTCCCAACAAGCGTCTGCGCCTTTTACGCCGGATTTGCAACGCACCCCCGGGTATCCGCTGTTCCTGGCGGCGCTGTATGTTTTGGGCGGACACCAACACGACCCGGTGCTCATTGTGTTGACGCAAATGGTGCTCTCGTTGGCAACGCTGTGGCTCGTGATGCGTATAGGAGAGCAACTCGTTTCGCGTGCGGTGGGCATCATAGCAGGTATTTTTTACGCGCTCGTCCCTGCTGCGCTGATCTTCATGGGTTTGGCGCTGACCGAAACGCTGTTCGCGTTTCTCTTGCTGACGGCGCTCTACCTGCTGATGCAAGGGCTGCGCGCTGCGGGGGCGCGTAGCTGGGGCTACGCACTCGGCGCGACGGCCTTTTTCGCGGCGGCGGCGTATATCCGTCCGATAGCGCTTTATTTCCTGCCGATTTTGTTGGTGGGCGTGGTGACATGGCGCCGGCAGGACAAGCGCGTTTGGCAAATGGCGGGCGTGATGCTGGCGTTCTATGTGTTGATGTTGGCGCCCTGG
>CAZZNC010000422.1:0-2859 GCA_964655405.1 uncultured Anaerolineaceae bacterium
TTCGAGCACGCCTTGGCAAATCGAAGGCGTAATCCAAGAGCTGCAAGCAGCGGGCTATCCGCACATCATGGCCGCGCACAACGACACGGTGGTCGTGGATGCGCGCGTAGGTGAAGAAAACAACAAACACAAATATGTCACGGACAAATACGGCTTGGAAAACTGGCACCTTTACGAGCCGCAATTTGAATGGGTGCGCTATGAACCCAAAGAGCCGCTTTTGGTGCTGGACAAAGTCTATCCGGAAGGGGTCTACATCCCCAAAGTGTTCTACGGGCGCAACATCATCCAGTTGCCCACCGTCAAAACCCATGTGTTCACCACCATCACCGGCGCGATGAAAAACGCTTTCGGCGGGTTGCTGGGCCGCAAACGCCACTGGACACATTCGGTGATCCATGAAACGGTGGTGGACTTGTTGCAAATCCAACAAGACATCCACAGCGGCGTTTTTGCCGTGATGGACGGCACGTTCACCGGTGACGGGCCGGGGCCACGCGCCATGCACTGGCACGAGGGCGACATTTTGCTTGCTTCGGCGGATCAAGTGGCGATTGATGCCATGAGCGCCTATATCCAGGGCTTTGATCCGCTTTCGCTGGACTTCATCCGCTTGGGGCACGAACGCGGTTTGGGCGTAGGCGATCCAGACGAGATCGAGGTCGTCGGCGTAGACAAGGCCGATTTGCCGCGTTACGGTTTTGTGCAAACCGACACCTTCGCCAGCAAAGGCCAAAAGCTGATCTATCATGGCTGGCTCAAGGGCTTCGAAGGGCTGCTTTTGCGCTCGCCGATTGTGCCCTGGAGCTATATGGCGAGCAACGTCTACCACAATTACTACTGGTATCCCTTTGTGGGGCGCAAGCGGGTTGAGTCTGCGTTGCAAACCAAATGGGGGCAGCTCTTCGCGCAGTATGGCGAAGGCGGCGTGGTGATGCCCGGGGTGGAGCCGGAAGACGCCAAACGTGCGGCCATGATGGGCGCGGCGGCTGTTGGCGGGGCGCTTTTCTTGGGCGCGGGGTTGCTGCGGCGCTTTTTGGGGCGCGATTAGGTGGCATCGGCGTACAGAACGGCACGGGGTCGGGGTTGTGACGCCGGCCCGTTTTGTACGTATTGGAAACGGGAGAGTACGCGGGAGACTGCGGGGACGAATTGTGACGAGTAGAGGAGTACCTTATGCCGTATAAAATAGTTTGGCATTCGGACTTGTCGGCGCTGGTTGTACACTACGAGGGCAGCGTTTCGCTGGACGATTATCTGCGCATGTGTGCGGAGCGTGCCGAGTGGATCGACAAGGCTGCGGGAAGTGTTTCGGTCGTGATGGATATGCGGAGCCTGCAAAACTTCCCCGATGCCGCGAAAGTGGACGATACGGAAAATGTCTTGCAGCATGAAAACGTTCAGCGTGTCTTGATTGTGGTGGACGACGAGCTTTACGAAAAACTTCAGGACGCGGTGGTGGACGACACCCAACGGCTCTGGCCGGTGCATTTCTTTTCGGACGTGGAACAGGCGTTGGCGTTCATCGAACAAGCGCAATAACCGGACGTTGCTTAGGGCAGGGCGAGCGTGTCACAGACTTTCCACCCGTCCACTTTGCGCAGCGCAAAGATCACGTGTCCGACCTGGTCGTAATCGCGTACTTCGATCTGGTTGTTGCTGGTCTTGAAGGTCACCACGCCGCTGAGTTCCACTTCGACATAAGTGTCGCTGCTGAACGTAACTTCTAACCGTGCGTGGTCGAGGTCAATTTGCGCGCCCGGGTCACCGACTTCCGGCCATTGGCTGTTGGGGCACGCCAGTTCGCGCACGGTGTCGCTGTCCCCGTGCCACCACGCGAGCAGGAATTCGCGCGTGACCGTGACCGGATCGCGCGTGTCGGTGTGGTGCGCGCACCCGACCAGCGTCAGCGTGCCCAGCGCCAACAGCAGCAGCGCGGCAGCTTGTCGTGTAGGGAAACGCAAAGCGTGCATGGGGGCAGCCCTTTGCTTAGGGTGAAACGCCCGACGGCGTTTGGCTGTCGGGCGTTCGTGTACGAGCTGAGCAACGGCGTTATTGCGCGTCGGTGTCGGTGGCATCTTCGGTGTTGGCGTCGGTGTCGGCAGCCTCGTCCGCGTTCGCGGCAGCGGGTGCAAAGACATCCTGCCCAAAGTAGCCGCCTTCCAAGCCGGCCACGCACCAATCGCTGTCCTTCTCTTGCATATCCAAGCGAATACGCGTGTTGATCAGTTCCTCGTCGTCCCCGTCGCCGTCCATGTCGTGCTTGTCGCGCACAGACGCGGCCAGCTCGTATTCCATCTCGGAATCGGGAATGACGCTGCCGTCCTCGCGCAACCGCACCACGTCAAAAGCGCCGGTGATGAGCACTTCATTGGCGTTGTTCTTCTTGCCGATGTCGTATTGCAAGTCTGCGTTTTGGAGCGCCAATTGCTGATCGGCCAACTGCGTCACTTGTTGGGCGAAAGCGGCGGTCTGATCTTGGAAGTCCTCACAAGCGTACTTTTGCGCTTCGGCAGCGTTACCTGTCAGGACGGCGTCCATGTACTTCTTGGCCGCGTCTTCCGAAGCGACCCCGCACGCGCTCAGCAGTGCCGAAAGCAGCAGCAGCCCGACAACCAAGAGCAACGCATAGCGGCGTGTAAACTTTTTCATAACGGTTTTTCACTCCTCTGAGGTGCTTGCAAACCGTGCAAGCCTGTACAAGGCGGCACGATCATACTGTGCTCGTGCGTTCTGCGCAATAGTTTCAGGCGGCTTTTTGACTGTGCAATTGTGCCAATGGTCGCCGACTATCCCCAACCGTTCTGATCCGTCAAGGTAAAGGGGAGCGTGGAGGTCTCTCCGGCCTGAATGGTGACG
>CAZZNC010000423.1:0-2856 GCA_964655405.1 uncultured Anaerolineaceae bacterium
TACGCCGATGTGTAGCCACATGCGTTGGTTCGGCATTCTGCGTCAGGATGGCTCACCGTTGCCGGTTTTCCAGAGCGTGGCAACCATGCGCCACCGCTACAGCGACTATCAGCCGCGCTTGACGCTTTACGCGGAAAACATGACCGCCGAGGTGAGCGTTTATTGCCCGCTCAATGTGTTGGTGGGGGAGGTGCAGGTGCTCAACACCGGCTATCCGGAGGGCGGTTTTGTGGCGCAAGTTGAGGGCGTGGCCGAACCGGACGGCCCCACGTTGGATATTTACCCCCAGAGCGTGCGCAGCGGCGACACCGTACAAATCTACGCCAACACGAACGGCCTGGACGTGGGCTTGCACGTGATCTATCTCAACGTGACAGCCACCGTTGGCGATCAGTTCATGGCCGAAACCATCCAGGGCTATATCGTGGTCAACGACGACGCCGGTTGGTGCTAGAAGCTCTGATAGTCCCAGGGATTGACCGGTGTGCCGGCAGCCCCGCGTATCTCGAAGTGCAGATGCGGCCCGCTGGAACGCCCCGAATTGCCGGAAACGGCGATGTTTTGCCCTGCCGTGACCGTTTCTCCGCAATGCACGAACGAGCCGTTGAGGTGGCCGTAGATGCTCAGCGTGCCGCCGTGTGCGATCACGACCGTATAGCCGTAGCCCCAGGTGCTCCATCCGCTGAAGATCACCGTGCCGCCGCCTGCCGCGTAGACCGGCGTGCCTTCCGGCACTGCCAGGTCGATCCCGCCGTGATGCCAGGAGAAGTCCTGCGTGATGACGTAGTGGCGGAAGATGGGGGAATGCACGGGCGGCGAACCGCCGATCACAGCTTGGCGTCCACACGATCCCGGGTCGCCGACGGCAAACGAAGCGTAGCTCGTGCCCGCGTTGACGCCTGTCCCCACCGCGCCGCTGGAGGTGCTCATCACGATCCCGGGGTCCCAATAGATCGGCTCGGTGGAGCCGGTGCCCCCGGGCACGACCACGTATAGCCCTTCCGGCAACACGGTTTGCGGCGTGGCGTTGAAGAGCGTGTTGAACTCCGAATCAATGATCGCGTAGGGGTCTACGTCGTACATTTCGGCGATCTCTGCGACGGCTTGCGCCCCGTGCACGCGGTGATAGACGCCGTTCACCGGCAAGATGTTCAGCTCCAACCCCACGCGCATTGCGTTAACGTAAAAACGGTCGTTCGACCAGATGATTGTGCTTTGCGACAGCCCAAATTTTTCCGCGATGCTGCCGAGTGTGTCGCCATTTTGCACGGCGTAGGTGATCACCGTGCTACGCGGACGTGCGGGGAGAATGGTCAGCGGGTCGAGCGCGCGCTGTACGCTGCCGCCGTCGGCGGAGTAGGCCACCGGTCGATCCAGCGCCGCCGCGACCACGTCCGGCGCAGCGGTCGGCTGTGTCCAGTCCACCGGCGGACGGGTCGGGCTGGGCGTGAAGGTGGGATAGGGCGTCGGCGTCGAGGTCGGGAGCGCGGTGGCTGTGGGCGTGCTCACTTGCGCCACACCGAGCGTCATGGTGACAGCGTTTGTGGGGACGGACTGCGGCACGGGAGACTTGTCTTGTGGCAACCACAGCAACAGCGCCGCCACCAGCCCCAACACACCGGCCAGCAGCAATGCGCCTCCGCCGATCAACAGCCGTAACGCGGCGCGTGATTCGTCTTGCGGTGCTTCTTGTGGTGTATGGTACGACATTCCGACACGTCTCCCGCCCCCCGAACTCTGCCGATCTGTTGCTTGGCGCGCGGAATACTACCGCGCCGAATAGGTTTTCGCAAAACACCTCGCCGACCGGCAAATAGCGTGTTTCCGCCGCTGAGACGGTGCTTTGGCTACGGGTGGGTCAGGTGACCGGTGTCATGGGGAGCTTTTTTCGTCGTGTTCGCTTTGCCATTGGGCCAAGACCTCTTGCGGGTTGAGTTTGAATTGGTCGTGTTCCTCCTTGAGGGCGACCACGTGCTGCATGAGCACAATCGCGGCATCGAACTTGCCACGTTGATATTGAACGTGCGCGAAGTCGTAGGCACAGATGGCTTCTTCCCAGCGTGCACCGATGGCGTGGTAGTCTGCCAGGGCTTCGCGGTACAACTGTTCGGCGGTTTCCCATGTGCTGAGGTTTGCCGCAATGTCTGCCAGTGCGCGCCTGACGGCGGCTCCCTGGTGATAGTCGCCGAGTTGCTCGAAGGCGGCCAGGGCCTCGCCGAACAGAACTTCGGCGGTTTGCCAGTCTTCGCGCTTGGTTGCGATGTCTGCCAGCGCGCCCTTGGCCGCTGCCGTGCTCAGCTGATCGCCCATGTGCTCGAAGGCGGTCAGTGCTTCACGGTACAGGACTTCGGCAGCGTCCCAGTCGCCACGATACACCAAGATGTCCGCCAGCAAACCTTTGATCGAGGCGGCCTGATGGTGATCGCCGATCTGTTCTACGGTAGAGAGTGCCTCATGGAGCAATTGTTCGGCGCTTTCGAACTCGCCGCGATTGAGGAGCACGTTTGCTTGTGAGGCTTTGATGGCGGCGTTCTGATGCCGTTCGCCGAGTTGCGCGAAGATGGCCGCGGCCTGGCTGTATAGGGCATTGGCGGCGTCCCAGTCGCCGCGCCGGACGGCAATATCGGCCAGATGGCCTTGGGTCGCCGCCTCGCCGAGCTGGTTGCCGGCTTTGGCAAAGGTGGCTTGTGCCTTATGAAACAGCTTTTCGGCGCTTTCAAACGCACCGCGATTGATCATGATGTGCGCCAATGTTGCCAGAGCTTCGCCCATGACGCTTTGATCGTCAAAGCGTTCGAGCGTGGCTATTGCCTGGTGGCAAAGTGCTTCGGCGGTTTCCCACTCGCCACGATAGAC
>CAZZNC010000424.1:0-2850 GCA_964655405.1 uncultured Anaerolineaceae bacterium
CGCCTTCATGGGGCTGACGCTGCCGCTGGCGCTCGGCCTGGCCTGGGGCTATGCGGGGCGTGCGTATGGGTGTGGGGCGCTGCCCCACACCCCGCGCGCTTTTTTTTCCAAAAAAAGCGCGGCAAAAAAATACGGAATTGCGGCATCAGCGCCCACCGGCGATAGGCATCTGCCGCGAACAAACACTCATGGCCTCCATGACTCACGGCACGTGCCGTGCCGTGAGTCGGGGTGCAGGGGCGAAGCGCCCCTGCTGGGGGCGCGGGGGCAAAGCCCCCGCATCCCCGCGCTCCTTGCTGCCTGGTACGCGCTGAGCGCGCTGCTGCTGCTCGGCGGACTGCTCGCCTCCTGGGGACGCGGCGCGTGGCTGGGCTTTGCGGCTGCCGCTGCGGTCATGCTCGCCGCCCTGCCTCGCCGACGTGCGCTCGGCCTGCTGAGTGCCGCAGCTGCTGCCGTGCTGCTGCTGGCGCTGTGGAGCGCGGGACTGTTGCCCGCCGGTCTGCAAGCGCGCTTGCAAAGCGCCCTGACGGACTTCACCGGCTTTCACGATATGCGCGCCGCGCCGGTCAGCGACGAAAATTTCGCCATCGTGGAGCGCTTGGCCCACTGGCAAGCCGCTCTCAACATGGCCGACGCGCATCCCTGGCTGGGCGTGGGGCTGGGCAACTACGCCGCTGCCTATCCCGCCTACGGCCTGCCGAGCTGGCCGCGTGCACTGGGGCACGCGCACAACGACTACCTCAACACGCTGGCGGAAACCGGCCTGCTGGGGCTGAGCGCGTATTTGCTCGGCTGGGCGCTGATCGTCGGCTGGACGCTGCGCGCGCTGCGCACCCATGACCCGCTTTGGCGCGGGCTGACGTTGGGGCTGCTGGGCGTGTGGACGCATTTGGCCGTGCACAGCCTGGTGGACAAGCTCTACGTCAACAACCTTTTTTTGCATCTTGGCGTGACTTTAGGGCTGCTGGCTTTGGCCTGGCAGCGTATGACAACGGGTGAAAACCGATGACGGACACAGTAACTCCCAATTCCCCCGAACTGGCCGCCGAAGCGCGCGGCACGCGGGGTTTGCTTTTCTGGCTGACCTATCCCTTCGTGTGGTGGAACGGTCTCATCTTGCGCATCGCGGGGCGCTTTGGCGGCAAAAAAGCCAAAGAGGTGGAACGCTTCCTCAAGTTCGCCACCGTCGGCATCGTTGGCGCGGTGATAGATTTCGGCGTGCTAAATCTGCTTCAAGCCACCGTGCTCCGTCCCGCCGAGCCGCATACCGGCCTCAAGGTCGCCATCGCCACCGGCACGGCCTTCGTTTCCGCCGTTTCCAGCAATTTCGTGTGGAATCGCTATTGGACCTATCCCGACTCCCGCTCGCGCCCTATTCACCAACAGTGGGTGCAGTTCTTCCTGGTCAGCTTGGTGGGTCTGACCTTCCGCCTGGTTTGGGTGCGCACGCTCTATACTCCGCTCGGAAACTTCGGCGTGGACACGCTGCAACAACTGGGGCTAATCGGCACAGTCTCTGCCACCACCACCAAGCGCGTCGGCACCAACTTCGCGCAATTCTTCGCCGTGTGGATCGTGATGGTGTGGAACTTTTTCGTCAACCGCTATTGGACGTATAATGATGTCGAATAATGGTGGTGTGAGGTGGTGGAATGACTGCGCGGATATTGATCATAGACGACGATCCCTTGATGTGTGATCTGTTGCAAATGGCGCTGCGTCGTGAGGGATACGACGCGGACGCCGTCTATTCCGGCGTCGAGGCGCTGGACTATTTGGCAGAACACAACGCGGATTTAATCCTGCTCGATATTATGATGGCCGACCTGGACGGCTTCGACGTGTTGGAGCGCGTGAAAGCCGACGAGCGTTGGTGTAATATTCCGGTTATCGTCCTCACCGCGCGCACCGACGCGCCCAGCCGTCGGCAAAGCATGGAAGGCGGCGCCGTGCGCTATCTGACCAAGCCGATCATGCCCGAAACACTGGCCGAACACGTCCGCGCTGCCCTAACGCAACGCTCACCCTAAACCGGAGCATTATGGCCGACGCAATTGGCATTGACTACACTGCTGCTCACGAACAAGGCGCCGGCATCGGGCGCTATGTGCGTGAGCTGGTGCGCGCGTTGGCCGCCCAAGACGCCCAAACCCCCTATCAGCTTTTTGTGGCGGGCGCGCGCCGCGCCGAGCTGCCCCCTGTCCCTGGCCCCAACTTCACCTGGCGACCGACGCGCGTCACCCCGCTGTGGTTCGCGCGCATCTGGCACAGGGGACGCGCGCCGCTGCCCGTCGAGTGCTTCACCGGTCAGGTGCGGCTCTTCCACGCCACCGACTTCACGCTGCCGCCCACGCTGCCGCGCGTGCCCACGCTGCTCACCGTGCACGATCTTTCGTTCGTGCGCGCGCCGGAAGCCACAACCCCCGTGCTCAAAGCGTATTTGGACGCAGTCGTGCCGCGCTCGGTGCGGCGCGCCACGCACGTCCTGGCGGACTCCCAAGCTACCAAAGACGATCTGGTCGCGCTTTACAACACGCCGCCGGAAAAAATTACCGTGCTCAGCGGCGGCGTAGACCCCAAGTTCCGCCCCGTGCAAGACCCCGCCGTGCTACAAGCCGTGCGCAAGCGTTACAACCTGCCGTCCAACCCGTACATTTTTTCGGTGGGCACGGTGCAGCCGCGCAAGAACTACGCACGCCTGATCGCGGCGCTGGCGGCGCTGGGGCCGCGCTTTACCGATATGCATTTGGTCATTGCGGGCGGGCGCGGCTGGCTGGAAGGGCCGATCTATCGCGCGGTGGAAGAACACGGGGTGGGCGAGCGCGCCCACGTTACCGGCTTCGTGGCAGC
>CAZZNC010000425.1:0-2850 GCA_964655405.1 uncultured Anaerolineaceae bacterium
CTGGTTTTCGCGTCCGGTGTAGTCCTTGGAAAGGTCATAACCGCCGATGATGCCCCAATCTTCGATCAGCGCGTCGTTGATTTCGGCGACGGGCTTGGGGCATTGCACCACGAATTCCTTGAAGAAGGGCTTGGAAAAGTCCACGCTGAAGCCGTCCAGCGCGTCAATTTGCTGGGCGGCGTAGTGGGCTTTGTGATAGCTGAGTTCGGCGATCCGACGCAGGCCCGTCTTGCCGACCAGGCTCAAATAGACGGAAGCGGCCAACGCCATCAGCCCCTGGTTGGAGCAGATGTTGCTGGTGGCTTTTTCGCGGCGGATGTCTTGCTCACGCGGGCGCAGCGTCATGACGTAGGCGCGCCGCCCGTATTTGTCCACCGTCTCGCCGATCACGCGACCGGCGATCTTGCGCACGAGCTTCATGGTGGTGGTGAAAAAGCCCAGGTACGGGCCGCCAAAGCTAAGCGGGATGCCCAGCGACTGCCCTTCGCCGACGGCCATATCCGCGCCGAGCGCGCCCGGGGACTTGAACATGCCGAGCGCGATGGGGTCAACCACCATGCACAACAGCGCGCTGGCCTCGTGCACCGCGTCCGCCAAGCCGCTGAAGTCGTCAATTTGGCCGAAGAAATTGGGATATTGCACGGCCAGCAGCGCGGTGTCGTCGTCCAGCATGTCGATCAAGTCGGGGATGGTGGCGCTACCCTTGTCTCCCACGAACTTCATGCCGCTGCCCTGGTGATAGGTGCGGGCTACAGCGCGATATTGCGGGTTGATGCCCGGAGAGAAGATCACTTTTTTACGCTTGCCGCGATAGTGCGCGCGCGCCAACGTGACCGCTTCGGCCAGGGAAGTCGCGCCGTCGTAGTGGCTGGCGTTGGAAGCCTCCATGCCGGTCAGTGCGCACATCATGCTTTGGTATTCGTAGATGGCTTGCAGCGTGCCCTGGCTCAGTTCCGGCTGGTAGGGCGTGTAGGCGGTGTAAAACTCACCACGCAGCAAGATATGGTTGATGACGCTGGGGACGAAGTGGTTATAGGCGCCTGCGCCCAAAAAAATGGCGTACTCGTTGACCGCCGCATTGACGCTCGCCAGCCCGCTCATCTCCCAGGCGATTTCCATTTCGCTCTTGCCCTTGGGGAGACGCAGTTCCGGAAAGCGATTTTCGGCGGGCACGGCCTCGAAAAGGTCTTCGATGGCGTCCACGCCGATCGCTTTGAGCATTGCCTCGCGGTCGGCGTCGGTGTGTGGGATGTAGGTCATGTTGTGCTCCTGCAAAAATACTTTTGCTGAGAAGGTGGCTTGGACGCAAAGCGGGCGGGGCGACCTCGCGCAGCGCAAAAAGCCGCGCTGCACGTCACCCGCCCCGCTGCGGCGCGCACGTCGCCCGCCGACCCGCCGCGAAGTGGCGTGGTCGGCGACCTCGCGCGCGCCGCGTACTCCCGCGGCCCTCCCCACGACGGGGGAAAGGAGCGTTGTGGCGAAAGCGTTCGGGAAACGCGGAGCCGCTACGCGCCCAGGTTGCGGAAGTTAGGCGCGCGCCTGGCAGTGTTTGGCGTAAGCGTCGGCGTCCAGCAACTTATCCAGTTCGCTCGGGTCGCTGAGCTTGATCTGAACCAACCAGCCTTCGCCGTAAGGGTCGGAGTTGATGAGTTCGGGTGTATCTTCCAGCACCTCATTGGTAGCGACAACTTCACCGCTGGCCGGTGCATACACGTCGGAAGCGGCCTTGACGCTTTCCACTGAGGCAAAGGGCTTGCCCTGGACGATGGCGTTGCCGACTTCTGCGTCGCCGAAGTCTACAAAGACAATATCGGAGAGCTGATCCTGAGCGTAGTCGGTCAAGCCGATTTTCGCTGTGTCGCCTTCGACCAAAATCCATTCGTCGTTTTCGGTGAATCTGTAATTTGCGGGAATTTTCCAATCAGCCACGACTCGATTCCTTTCTCTACGTGTTGGGCGCGTCGGCAGGACGCGCCAAGATACCTTTCGTTACCCGTGTAATGCAAAAAGGCAAACAGTCACTTTCGACTGTTTGCCCCTGTCATCGGCCTGAGAGATTCTCTCGCGGGCGGCGAGATTGCCCCGTCGGCGCGGCGTGAGCCGCTTTCCAGAGGAATTCCACACTGCGGGTACGGTGACCTGAGAGTTTCACAAGGGGGTCGCAGTCTCGACCGACCTCGTTTGCCCCTTCGGTGGCGTGTAGTGACGCGCTCTCCCCGTAGGCGGTCGGATTGGTGCGTTGGGATGGCGGGCGGTGTTCCTCCCTGTTGTGCGTCAGGATGCGTGCTCTCTCTGCGGCAGATTATACCATCGGCGGGGCGGGATGCCAGTTTGATGATAAAATGATTGCATCACGCATGAGCACAAGTAAGCAGGCCCATGAACAACCGAAAATCTCACCTCACCATTCATTACGACCACGAGGGGGACATCCTGGAAATGCTCTTCGAGGACGCGCCCGCCTCACTTGAAGAGATCGCCGAAGACATCTTCGAGCGCCGCACACCCGACGGGCGTGTGATCGGCTTCATGGTGCTGAATTTCAGCCGCCACGACCGCGAAACGCTCGCCCTGCCGCTGCACATCACGGCCACCGCCCCCGCCTAAACACAAAAAACCCCTCCCCCGCGTGCAAGCCAGGGAGGGGATCGCGTTCCTTTGCACAGCAGCGCGTTAGCCTTCCTCTTCGCGCTCCTTTTGCGCCTTGGCAATGATCTCTTGCTGGAGGTGTGTGGGCACACGCTCGTAGCGCAAGAACTCCATCGAGAAGACGCCCCGCCCCGCCGTCATCGAGCGCAAGTCGTTGGAATAGCGCTGAATTTCCGCCAACGGCACTTCCGCCGTGACGAC
>CAZZNC010000426.1:0-2814 GCA_964655405.1 uncultured Anaerolineaceae bacterium
CATTGAAGCGCCCGCCCATCGCGTGCTGAAGTGTCCGCGCTCAGTTGCCGAAGGTCATCATGGTTGGCGTGGGCAAAAAGGCCGGAGCCGTCGGCGTGGGCACGAGCGTCGGATAGTTGGGGTCAGCGCCCAACCAGGCGCGCCACTGTTGCTCGGCGGTGTGCATATCCAAGCCCGTCACCGCTTCGATGGCCTCATAAAAGTTCATGTTGTCGGCCAACAAGTCCATCAGCTGGCGGTGCGCTTCCATGCCCCATTTTTCGGTCAGCCAGCGGAAGAACTCATAGCCCATGTAGTAGCCATCGAGCGCGTCGGCGCCCACCGTCGTCGGGCCTGGCCCGTGCAACAACAAGGGCAAATCGTCGTTGTTGATCAAGTTTTGCACATACCAATCCGCGTAATCCAACGTTTCACGGTCCATCTGGTAAAACGTGGCGTCGCCCTCGATGAACCAAGACGGCGTGAAGGCCACACGTCCAGCCAAAAACTCGAATTGGTGCAGATGCTCGATCTCGTGAACCGCCGTGCCATAGGCCAATTCGCGCTCCGAACCGGTGACCACTTGCACCGTGCCGCCCCACATATCGCTGGTCAGCCCCACTGTGATCACGCCCAGGCCGCTGGTGTCTTGGTGGCCGACCTGCCACTCTAGCCAGGTGTCGAAATCGCCGAAAAGGATCACGCGCGGACGGTACGGCAGCGAAGCGCCCCACCCTTCCACGTACTTCGGGTACTGGGTGTTGACCGCTTCCACCACCAAATCGCCGATGTCGTCCGGCAAGCCGGTGGAAAAAACGATCACCTTGTCGGATTCGGTGCGCTTCCACGTGCGCGAATCGTCGCTGTATTCGACAAAAGCGCGCTCGGTCACATATTCGTTACCCGCCGCGTCGCGCAGCTTCCACACATAGTACACAGCCACCCAGGGCGGAACAGCCGTCGAGCCGCTCGGCTGCCATGAGGCAGTGATCACGCCGGTTTCGGGGTCAATTTCGCCCTCGGCGCGGCGCACGGTGATCGGTTCTTTGGGGCGGTTGTGCTCGCGGTGCTGCCATTCCACCGTCGCCTTGACGATGGGGCCGCCGCCGCTGGTCGCTTGCAGCGTGAAGCTGAAGCCGTCGGGGTAGTGGCTGGCGAAATCCATACGCTGGATCGTCCACAGCTCATCGCTTTGGGCAGTCTGCGGCGTGCCCAGCCCGCCAACTTGGGCCGGCGGCGCCTCTTCTTGCGCGCGCACAACGTCCGCGTGCGCGCTCGGCAGCCAGGCGCTCAATGTGCCCACGCCGACCAATGCCGCGATTAGCAGCCCCACAACAACCCAACGTGTTTTCGATTGCATCGCTATTTCTCCTTGTGAAAGGCCCGCATACTGTTTTTGCGTGCGGTCACGTGTTGCACGCTCCCTTTTAGCTATAGCGCGCGAGCGTGATTGCGGCGTGACTACGGAGACGGCGGCGCGTAGCCGCTGCGCTCCAGCACCTCGGTGGCGGACATGGCGGCCAGCTCCGCGAGCGACACATCGGGATTGTTGGCGCGGAAAGCCTGCACGATATGCACGCCCACAATCATCCCGCCCCAGTCCGGATAGTGGCTGGTATGCCTGCCGTAAAGCACGCGGTCGAGCTGACGCGCTTCGACCGTCGCCCCGGGTGTCACGTCTTGGTAACGCTGAATGGCGGCCCAAACTTCCGCCTCGTCTTCCGGCGAAAGCTCCGCCGTCCAAAGGAAGCTCGCCTCGGGGTACAGCTCCAACGCGAAATCGGTAGCGCGCCCGTTGTAGATGGCGAACTCCAACAAGGACATATCATCGACCGTGTGCGGGGTGGCGTGCAATTGCTGCGTGTAGTGGTAGGCGTAGGCGAAAACAAAGGGCAGGTCTTGCAAACAAGGGTCGCCCCCTGCGCACGCCAGGAAGAGCAAATCGCGGCCCAGCACATACACTTCCAGCCCCTTGTGCTTGGTGAACAGCTCGGCGGTGTCCCCAAAGCGTTGGGCCGGTGAAGGAAACAAGCACACACGCAAAGTCCCTTGAGGGGGCAATGCCTTTGCCGCTTGCACAAAAGCCTGCTCGACGTGCTCTTGGAGCACATCAACGGGAAAATCGTTGGTCTGCTCCCGCCACGCGCTCAAAAAATCCGTCCAAAATTCCTGCGGCACGCGCGTCAAGTGCAATTGTTGCATCAAAGCCGCGCCTGCGTCCGGCGTCAAATAGTCGCCGTTGAAACATTCGGGATGGGGCGCGAGCACATATTGTTCAAAAAACGCCGCGCGATCAACGGCGGAAATCGTCTCCGCCGCGTCCACATAGGCGCCGACATTGTCTTGCAGCGAAGCAAACGTGAGGTACGTCAAGTAGTCGTCCGCCGAAGGGGTTCCAGTGGCGGGAACCACAGTGCGCGTGGGCGGCGCAACCAGCGACGGCGCTTCCTCAATCTGCCCGCCGCACGCGCTCAGCACCACCGCCACCATCAAGATCAATGCGCCCAATCGCCTCATCGCGCCTGCTCCGTTTCCGCATCAAAGGCCCAAGCAAGAAAACGGTCTATGTCATATTGGATCATGGGGTTGAAAAGGCCCAACGGCAAACCGTTCAATCCGTGTCTTCCTTCCGGCACGCGCAAAAAGACCACCGGCACGCCCACCGCCCGCAGTGCGTTGGTGAGCAGCGCGCTGTGCTCGGGTGGCACAACGCGATCCCATGTGCCGTGCACCAACAGCGTCGGCGGCAAACCGGCGTGCACATGCGTCACCGGCGAGGCCAGCGCGTAGGCTTGTTGCGCTTCCTGCGGCAGCCCGCCCAACAGGCGCGCAACA
>CAZZNC010000427.1:0-2790 GCA_964655405.1 uncultured Anaerolineaceae bacterium
GCGCGGCTGGCGCCGACCGCACCGCCGAGCACCTCGGCCAACGCACGCACCGGCTCGAAGCCCTCCGGCCCGCCGACGCCGCGCCCGCCGGAAACGACGATGCTGGCGTCTGTCAGGCTGACTTTGCCCTCGGCGGCCTCGATCTGCGCGATCCGGGTCGGGATGGCATCCTCGGCCAGCACGGCGGCCACTTCCTGCACCTCACCGCTGCGTCCCTCGGCGCGCTCGGCAGCCTTGAAGGCGCGCGTCCGCACGGTGGCAAACTGCGGCCCGTCTCCGGTGATCGCTACCACGCTGAGCACCTTGCCGCCAACCACAGGGCGCACAGCGTGCAGCTTGCCGTCTTCGAGCGCTAATTCGGTAACGTCGGTCAATAGACCGGCGTCCAGGTCCGCCGCCGCGCCTGCCAGCAGCTCGCGGCCTGCGGTCGTTGCGCCCGCCAGCACAATATCCGGCTGCTGCTCTTGCACAATCTGCGTCAGCAGCGCCGCATACGGCTCAAGGCGGAAATGTTCGAGCGTGGCGTCGTCGGCCTTGATTGCGGCGTCCGCGCCGTAGGCGAAAGCCTCTTGCACCACCGCGTCCACGCTCTGGCCGAAGATCAGCGCCGTGACCTTGCCCTCACCCGCAAGCTGCCGCGCCAGCCCCAGCGCTTCCCAAGCGACGGGTAACGCTTTGCCCGCGTGCTGTTCTACCCACACGAAGACATTGGCGCTCATATCACCTTCTCCTCCAGCAGCTTTTCGGCGAGCTTTTCGGCCTTTTCGCGCGCGTTGGCGCCTTCGATGATCTCCACTTTGCCTTCGCGTTTGGGCAGTTCGCGGTGGCCGGAGACGACGGCTTTGGGCTGCACAGCAGCACCGTCTAGCCCAAGCTCGGCCAAGTCCCAAACCGGAATGGTGGCTTTGGTGGCTTTGCGAATCCCGATGAAGGTGGGGTATTTCGGTTCGTTGATGTCCTTGAGCACGCTAATCACAGCGGGAAGTTTGCTCGTGACGGTGAGCGTGCCCTGCTCGGTGAGGCGGCGCACGGTGATCGTACCGGCATCCGCGTCCAGCGCCTCGATTTTGGCGACTGCGCCCAGCAGTGTCCAGCCGACTTTGCGCGCGGTCTGGTAAATATGCGTGTCGGAGGCAACGTCGGCAAACTCCCTGCCGAAAATTACCAGATCCACATCGCCGAGTTTTTGCAACACGGCGGCGGCCACTTTAGCATACGCCAGGCTGTCATGCCCAACCAGGGCGTCATCCCACACACGGATCGCCTGTTCGCAACCGATAGCCAAGCCGTGTTTGAGCGCGTCGGCGTGTTCTTCCGTGCCCACAGTGACCACAGTCACCTTGCCACCGTGCGCCCCCTTGAGCAAAATGGCCTCGGTGATGGCATACTCGTCCCAGGGATTCACGACCAGCTTGTCGCCCCAATCCAACGTGCCATCCGCTTTCACTGTCACCGGAGAGGCGGTGTCCGGCACACTTTTGGTCATCACGACAATATGCAAGTCTCTACCTCCTTACAACCACTAAGCGCAAGTTTCTACTTTTACGCCTCACGCTGCCAATCCTCAGCGTCGTAAGGGACAGGCTCGCAGCGCAACGGCTTGTTCTTGCGGAACCCCAGCGCGTAGTCGGCTTGGATCAGTTGCTGGATTTCGCTCGACCCTTCGTAGATGGTGGCGCCTTTGGCGTTGCGCAAGTAACGCTCCACGTCGTACTCGTTGCTAAAGCCGTAAGCCCCGTACAACTGCACGGCTTCCAGTGTCGCGCGCACGCTCATATCGGTGGCGAACCACTTGGAGAGCGCGGTTTCGCGCGTGTTGCGGATACCCTGGTTTTTCAGCCAGCCCGCGCGCAAATAGAGCAGCCGCGCCGCGTCGTACCATTGTTGCATGTAGGCGATCTTCTGCTTGATCAGTTGATGCTTGGCGATGGGAATGTTAAAGGTGGTGCGTTCCAACGCATATTTGACGCTGTCTTCCAGGCTCGCACGGATGCAACCGGTCGCGCCCGCAGCCACCGTGTAGCGCCCGTTGTCCAAGCAGCTCATGGCGATGTAGAAGCCCTCGCCCTCTTCGCCGATGCGGTTTTCGACCGGCACTTCCACATTTTCCATGATGATCGAGCCGGTCGAACCGGCGCGCACGCCGAGCTTTCCCTTTTCGTCGCGCGTGCTGACACCCTTCATGTCTTTGGTGACCATGAAAGCGGAAATGCCCTTGTAACGCGGCTGAGCTTGCGGGTCGGTTTTGGCGAAAATCAGGTAATGGTCGGCCAGCGAGGCCAAGCTAATCCACATCTTTTCGCCGTTGAGGATGTACACATCCCCTTCACGGCGTGCCGTCGTGCGCAAATTGACCGGATCGCTGCCTGCGTCGGCTTCGGTGAGGCCAAAAGCGGCGATCTTTTCGCCGGTGGCTTGCGGCACGAGGAAACGCTTCTTTTGCTCTTCGTTGCCCCATTGCAACACGCCCAAACTGTTCAACCCTGCATGTACGGACATGATCACGCGCAAACTGGCGTCGATGCGTTCCAGTTCTTCGCACACCAGCCCCAGCGTGATATAGTCGAAGCCTTGTCCGCCGTAGCGCACCGGCAAGTTGATGCCCAACACGCCGTTTTCCGCCAACACGGGGAGTGCGTCGGGATAAGGTTGGTGTTTCTCGTCCCACTCTTTGATCGCGGGATAAAATTTTTCCCGTGCTAACTTGCGCACGGTTTCTTGCACCATCAAATGTTCTTCGGTCAGCGCAAAGTCCATGGGGTAAATATCCTTGATGAAAGTAGTCGGCTA
>CAZZNC010000428.1:0-1652 GCA_964655405.1 uncultured Anaerolineaceae bacterium
CAAAGATCGGCGCGCCGCCGTCCGGACGTTCGTCGCGGTTCACGCTGGTGATCACCACGTGGCGCAAGTTCATCGCGCGCACCGATTCGGCTACGCGGTTCGGTTCTTGCCAGTCAATGGGCGCGGGGCGACCGGTTTTCACGTCACAAAAGCGGCAAGAGCGCGTGCACGTGTTCCCCAGCATGAGGAAGGTCGCCGTGCCGCTGCCCCAACATTCGCCGACGTTCGGGCACATAGCTTCTTCGCAGACGGTGTTCAGGTGTTTGCTGCGCATTAAAGCGCGCACCATGTCGTAAGTTTCGCCGCTCGGCTTGGGCACGGTGATCCAAGGCGGGCGACGCGGAGGGCGGGGGGATTGGGCGCGACGAATACGGGCGCGCGCGGGATCGCTGCGGGTTGTTTCGGCCACGTCGGTTAGCTCCAAATCTGGCAATTTTCGCACGATACATTACACTACCGCGCAGATTATAGCGCGGCGCGTGCGGGCGTCCATGTTTCGAGCGCGGGGCTTCGCCCCGCACCCCACGTCCACCGCGCGCCGACTGTACAGGGAGCGCGTGTTATGTCCACACCGTTTACGCTGGCACTGATCGCGGGCGGCAAAAGCTCGCGCATGGGGCGGGACAAAGCCTTTGTGCCGCTGGGTGGCAAGCCGATCATCGCGCACATCTTGGAGCGCACGGCGGCGTTGGGGCAGGCGGAAACGATTCTGATCACCAACCGCCGCGAGGATTACGTGCATTTGGGACTGCCGATGTTCGCGGACATCTTGCCGGAAAAAGGGGCGCTCGGCGGCATCTACACGGCCATCGCGCGCAGCGCGAACCCCTACACATTGGCGCTGGCGTGCGATATGCCGTTCGTCAACGCGCGGCTGCTGAGCTATATGCTGCGTTTGCGAGACGAGGACGGCGGCCCGTGGGATGTGATCGTCCCGCGTGTGGAAGGACACCCGCAGGGACTGCACGCGATCTACGCGCGGACGTGTCTGCCGCCCATCCGCGAGCAGTTGGAAGCGGGGCGGCTGCGCGTGATCGGCTTTTACGACGCGGTGCGCGTGCGCTACCTGGACGCCGACGAGTACGCCCCGCTGGACCCGCGCGGGCTTTCGTTCTTCAACGTCAACACGCCGGAGGACTTGCAGACCGCCGAGGCGCTATGGGCAGGGGGCGGGGCCGAGCAGTAGCTCTGTGAGCTGCGGGTCGGGGCCGTAGACGGTCAGCGTGGGCAGCAGCACACCGCCCACGCGGTCATGCAAGAACTGCAAGCGCGCCACGTCCTGCCCGTAAAGCGTCGGCCAGCCGGTGCCCCCGCCCCAAAGCAACGCGCGCCCCTCTTGCCACAGCGCCGCGCATTGTTGCGCGTCCCCTTCGGCGGCGGCAAGCTCGGCGGCAGCCACGCGCTGCCACGCCTGCGCGTAGACCGTGCGGCTGAGCAGCTCCGCCGCCTCCAGGTTCTGGCGCGCGCGCGTCAGCTCGCCGCGCTGAACGGCGATGCGCGCCCGATAGATATACGGCTTGGGCTCGGCGGGGTCGTAGGCGCGGATGGTTTCCAGCGCTGCCAGTGTGCCGGAGATGTCGCCCGCGCGCCACAGCGCCTCGACCTGTGCGTAACCCCGCCTTGTGTCCATGTACGCGGTGCGCACCCGTCGC
>CAZZNC010000428.1:1662-2790 GCA_964655405.1 uncultured Anaerolineaceae bacterium
GGAAGCGTCCCAAAAGCGCGTCAGTCCCCATTCGGGAACAAGCGTCAATGTGCGCGCGTAGGCGGCTTCGGCGGGCGCGCTCTGCCCCGCGTCTTCGTAAAAGCGCCCCAGGTTCAGCCATAGGTCGGGCGCTTGCGGTGCGACGGCGGTGGCGCGCTGCATGGCGGCGACCGCGTCCGCGTGCGCGCCGTTTTCCCAATAGAGCGCGGCCAGGTTCGCCCACCAAAAGGCCTGTTGCGGCTCGGTGCGCAACGCGCGCCGGTAAGCGCGGATGCCCTCCGGCAAGCAGGCGCGCTCGCCGTGCGCGGCGGCCAGTCCGCAGGCGTAGCCATACGCCGCATCGTGCAGCGGCAGGGGCAGCGCAGAAGCCGCCACCGCGCGCAACGTCTCTTCGGCGGCGGCGTACGCTCCGCGCGCCAGTTGGCGCTGTCCCTGGATGTAGCGCTCGTATACGTCCGTCCACCACCAACCGCCGCCCAACACCGCCGCCCACAACAACGCAACCGCCGCCGTCCGCAGCGGCGCGCGGGCGTGCGTCGGCGTGGGCACGGGCAACCAGCCCAGCAACGCGATCAGCGTCAGCAGCATCACGGCGGGGAGCATCAGCGGCATATCGAAAAGGCTGTGCACGCCGATTGCGGCCAGGGCTGCCGCGCTCGCCGCGCGATGGGCGCGCGTGGCCGGATCGTGTTCCGTGTGCAGCGCGTGCCAGCCACGCCGCGCGATCAGCGCCACCGTCAGCGCCAGCGCACCCAACCCCACCGTGCCGAGTTCCGCCGCCACGTTGAGCGCCAGGTTATGCGCGTGGGCGTGGGGTTGCGCGGGGGGCGTGGAACGGAACGCGGCCAGGCTGCGCCCGAACGAAAACGGTCCCTTACCGCTCAGCGGGGCGGCGCGGAAGGCGTGCCAGGCCGCTTGTGCAAAGTCCCAACGCAGCGCGGGCGCGCGCCCCGGCGTGCGGAAAAGCCACAGCGCGCCTACCCCGCCCGCCAGCGTCAGCGCAGCCAGCCCAAGCCACGCCCAGCGGCGGAAGCGTGCGCCTCGTGCGCGGTCGCTCAGCGCGAAAAGCACCAACAGCGCGGCCAACGTGCCCAGCCAAGCCCCGCGCGAAAGCGTGCGCAACAACGC
>CAZZNC010000429.1:0-2779 GCA_964655405.1 uncultured Anaerolineaceae bacterium
TCATCAGCGCGCCGTTGTATGTGGCCGACCGCGCTTATCAGTTCGAAGCCGCCGTGTGTCGTCCGCAAACGTCCGGCAACTCGCCGGACAAGACCAACCCCGACCCCTACGCGCAGACCACCGCTGAAGATATGGGCTTGTTGCTGACCCAAATTTACGATTGCGCCTATCACGATAGCGGGTTGCGCGCCGTTTACCCCAACGACATCTCGCAAAAAGAATGCCAGCAAATGATCAACTTGCTCAGCGGCAACCACATTGACCGCTTGATCGAGTTGGGCGTGCCGCCCGGGACACAGGTGGCGCACAAAAACGGCTGGGGGCTGGAAACAACCGCCGACGCGGGCATTGTCTTTTCCCCGGGCGGGGATTACGTGATCGTGGTTTTCACCTGGGAACGCGACACCGACGGCAACGGCTTGCCGACGCTGGCTTCATGGGAACTGATCGAGGAGATCAGCCGCTTGACATGGAACTACTTCAATCCTGATCAACCGCTTTTGCAGCGCCGCGAGCCGATCAGCTATTACGGCGCGATTGACTGCGTCACGGTCAACGATCCGTCGCTGGTGAATTTGGACGACATCAACGAAAACCGCGTTGACGAGAACGGCTTGCCCTTGCCGGATGCGTGTTACGGGGGCGCGGGACATTGCCGCCCCTTTGACAATTGGGGCCAAGACGGCGGCGAATGACGCCCCCCACAGCACAAAAAACGCCGTCCCCGTAACACGACGGAGGCGGCGTTCGGTGTCACGTTCAGCACGTGAGGCGCTAAGCGGCGTTGCTCAGCGAGCCGTCCTCGCGCCACTCCAATTGGCCTTCTTTGCCGTGCAAATACACGCACGGGCGCTTTTCGCCGGCAACGACTTCCGCATCCACCACAATCTCTTCGATCTGATCGGCGTAGCTGGGCACTTCGAACATCACGTCGCGCAGCGCATCCTCTAGGATGCTGCGCAGCCCACGCGCGCCGGTTTCGCGCTCGACAGCCATATCCGCGATCTTCTCCAGCGCGTCCCGCGTAAAGGTCAGCTCGATCCCGTCTACTTTGAACATGGCTTGAAATTGCTTGATCAGCGCGTTTTTCGGCTCGATCAGGATGCGCACCAGCGCGTCACGATCCAACGGATCGACAACTGTCACCACCGGCAAGCGCCCGACCAGCTCGGGGATCAACCCGAAGTGCATCAAATCTTCCGGCGCCGCCTTGTGCAGCAGATCCGTTTGCGACACGCGCGTTGCTCCGGCCTTGCCGAAGCCCAACGCGCTCTTCGCGCCCACACGCTGCGCGATGATCTCGTCCAGCCCGTCGAACATCCCGCCGCAAATGAAGAGGATGTTATGTGTGTTCAGGTGGATGAATTCCTGTTGCGGATGCTTGCGTCCACCCTGGGGCGGCACATTGGCAACCGTGCCCTCGATGATCTTCAGCAGCGCCTGCTGCACGCCTTCGCCGCTCACGTCGCGCGTGATGGAAGGGTTGCCGCCGCTCTTGCGCGCGATCTTGTCGATCTCGTCAATGTAGATGATGCCCTGTTCAGCGCGCCCCACGTCGTAATCGGCGGCTTGGAGCAGGCGCGTGAGGATATTTTCCACGTCCTCGCCCACATAGCCTGCCTCGGTCAGCGAAGTGGCGTCCGCGATGCAAAAGGGCACGTCCAACATGCGCGCCAACGTTTGGGCCAGCAACGTTTTGCCGCTGCCCGTCGGGCCGATGAGCAACACGTTGCTTTTGTCCAACTCCACATCGGCCAGCACACCGCCCGCATTGACGCGGCGATAGTGGTTGTAAACGGCCACGGCCAGCGTGCGTTTGGCCTCTTCTTGGCCGATCACGTATTCGTCCAGCGCCTGCAAAATCTCGCGCGGCGGCAGCACACGCTCGATCCGGAACGGCTCACGTTCCTGCTGGTCTTCCTCGTGCAAAATCTGGTGAAAAACATCCACGCACTCGTTGCAGATGAAGACACCATCCGGCCCGGGGATCAGTACATGGACTTCGTCCATCGTGCGGCGACAAAACGAGCAGCGTTGCGGCTGCAACGGATGATAATTCACAGTTCCCTACCCTCTTGGCCGACTCTATTTACCGTCTTTTTTCGCGTCCGAAGCGTTGGGCGGCTCCAGGATGTTATCGATCAACCCATACTTCACCGCTTGCTGAGCGGTCATGTAAAAGTCGCGGTCGGTGTCTTCTTCGATGCGCTCCAACGGTTGACCGGTGTGGTCGGCCAAAATCTGGTTGAGCAGATCGCGCTGGCGCAAAATCTCGCGCGCCTGAATCTCGATGTCGGTGGCTTGGCCGCCGCCGCCGGAAGCCCAAGGCTGGTGCATGTGTACGGTGGCGTTGGGCAACGCAAAGCGCCGCCCGGGTGCGCCTGCCGTCAGCAGCACGGTGGCAAAGCTGGCCGTCAGCCCCACCGCCACCGTCATCATCGGCGCGCTGATTTGGCGCATGGTGTCGTAGATCGCCAAGCCCGCGTAGATCATGCCGCCCGGGGAATTGATGTACATTTGGATTTCGCGCTCGGGGTTCTCGCTGTTGAGATACAGCAGTTGCGCGACGATCAAATTGGCAATTTGGTCGTTGATGCCCGATCCCAAAAAGATGATGCGCTCCTTGAGCAGCAGTGAGTAAATGTCATACGCGCGCTCACCGCGTCCAGTGGTCTCGATCACCATTGGGATCAAACCGTTGTAAAAATCCATCGGTTCGTCTCCTTCTTTCGCGTCCCTCGGCCACCTCGCCAGCCCACGCCGGCAACGTGGCTCACTC
>CAZZNC010000430.1:0-2772 GCA_964655405.1 uncultured Anaerolineaceae bacterium
CTCACCGTTTTCTTATTTGACAGCGCCCGTCCACACGCTAGATTTAATGCGCAAACGCACATAAGTCAACCAAGACGAGGAAATCATGATCTCCAATAGCCAAACGCCTGAAAACCCCCGCGCGCGATTTTGTCATCGCCGCACACAATATCCGGTCGGCATCACACGCGCCGAGCGCCGCGCCCAATACCGTCGGCAAATTACCGTGCTGGCCGTGCTCGTCAGCGTCACCGTGTTGTTCGGCACGATCTTCATCATTGCCAATTGGCGCAGCGCGGGCACTGCCGCCACCGTCAGCTGCAACGCCTATCCGCAGTATTGCGTGCCGCCGGTGGACGGCGCCGGAGACTCCGCCTATGCGGCCTTCGAGGCGCCAAACAGCCGCGCGCTAGACCTTCCCAGCAAGGGTGTGGACGGCGTGGTGCGTGGCATGACCGCAGACAACGTGCCCTTCATCGGCAACCCCAACGCGCCGATCCACTTCCGCACCGTCTCGAATTATGCCTGTGGACATTGCAACACCTATCACACAGCCGAACTGGAGCGTTTCATCCATGATTACGTGTTGAAGGGGAAAGCCACACTCGACTTCGTGATCGTCACCAACACGGCGGGGGCCATGTCCACTACCAACAATGCGGCGCAAGCGGCCCTTTGCGCAGGGGAGCAGGGCGCATTTTGGGAAATGAGCACAGAACTTTTCCGCCTGGCGCGTTCTTATGGCACAAACGCCGGTTTCGCTTTGCCGCAAATTGGCTTTTCTGCCGACGCAATGGGTTTGAACGCCAAGACGTTGTTCTCGTGCATTGACTCACAGCGCTATATGCCGCTGCTCTACGATTATCAAGCCTTTGCAACCGACACCGGCGTCAGCGGCACGCCGACGCTGTTGGTGCGTTTTGGGGACGATACCGAGTGGACGCGGCTGGATCACAGCGAGCGCGACTATGATTACATGGCCTCGATGACCGAACGCGCCAACGCGCAATAGTTCCTCGCCTGCCCATACAGCCAAAAGCCCCGTTCCATGCACTGGAACGGGGCTTGCGTTTTTCAGCTATGTTGAGCGCAACTAGCCGCCCATCGTGTCTGCTTCACCGGTCACAATCGCCAGGTCCTTGATGTCGTAAGGTTGACCGCCGCGCGTGATGACCAGATATTGCGTAGCCACCCAACCTTCCACGTCGCCCGCGATGGCGTCCTCATACTTCACATGCACCCAGCTTCCATCGCCGTTGCGTCCGTCGAGCACCATGTGGTCACCGCTGGGGATGCCGAGCACAACGCGCGCATCAGCCGCCGGACGGTCGCGCAAGTTCAAGTTGGCGCCAGGGTTGAGGTTCACCACACCGATCACGTCTTGTAGTTCGATGGGGATGGGGTTTTCTCCTGGGGCCTCGTAGTAACCGGCCTCGCCCTGGTCAACCAACGGCAAATCGGCGATCTCCACCGGATGCCCCAGTTTGGTCAGTGTCACATACTGTGCCGAGACCCAACCGATCGTTGCGCCGCCGTTTTCTGTGCGGTAACGCACATAGAGCCAGTAGGGGCTGTTCGGCTCGCCCACCTGCCCCTGCCCGGGGGCTTCGGTGTAGCCCAGCACTTCAAGTTGCGCACGTGCCGGCACAAGCTCCAACGACTCCGAATCGGCTTTGGGATAGCGGCGCAATTGCAGGCTCACGCCCGGGTTGAGGTCAACGGTGGCAATAACCGCGTTGAAAAGCGGTGTGGGCGGTTGCACATCTGCGCCGACAACCTCGCCCGGCTTGTTGAAGGGCACTTCGGGCAGCGCCCACAGTTCATCGAATTTGTCCAGCAAATGCCCGTGATATTCCACGCGCAAAAACTCGGCGGAAACCCAGCAATCCACATATCCGCCCCCAGGCGGTTCCCAGCGCACGGCCAACCATAGCTCTTCGATGGCCTGCGCGGTGGGCGTCGGTTCGGGGGTTGCTTCGCCGGTTTCCGGCACCAACGGCGTGCCTGTGCGTCCCAGTACAGTCACTGCCGAGCCGCTCGGGATCAACCCCAACGAGCGCTTGTCCGCCCCGGGCAACTCGCGGCAATGCAAGTTCGCGCCTGCGTTCAGTTCCACATAGGCGGTGGGATATTGTTGTTGTATCGGCGGAGGCGTTGTCTGAGCTGGTGGCGGCGTTTCTTGCGGAGACTGCGCCACCAATTCGGTGTCGGCAGTGGCCGCTGCTGTGTCTGCGGCGACCAGCTCGGTCGGCTCAACTGCAACAGCTTCTTCGGTAGACTCTTGTGCCGGTGCAGCGGGGGCTGCCGCTTCTTCGGTGGCAACCTGTGGCGCAGGTTGGGCGGCTTCGCTGCCCGGGAGCGCCTCTTCGGTGGCTGGGGCTTCCGGTGCAGCAGCCACCGGTGCACCTGCCAATTGCGGCAAGCTGCCCGGGGCCACGCTAACCGCCGTCCCCATCACGCGCGCGTCTACGGGCACTTGCAACGCGCCGCCGCCAAAGACCAGCACGGTATAGTACATGCCGCCGACGAACGTTTTTTCCGGCACGGCCAGGTCAATCGGAGACTCGCCGCCCTGCACGTTCACCAGCACCATATATTGCCCGGGGGTGATGTCCATAGGCGCGCCTGCCGCGTCCGTTTGCGCCGAGGCCAACACCGTCCCGTCGGCCATCTGCACACCAACCGTAGCGTTGGGCACGGCGTTGATCACGCGCACGCGCGCTTGGTTGGCGGGCACGTCGGCCAACGTGTCGGCGAAGGTTTGCACGGCCAGCGTACCGGCATTCTGTTCAC
>CAZZNC010000431.1:0-2769 GCA_964655405.1 uncultured Anaerolineaceae bacterium
TGGGCGGGCTGTCTTTCTCGCACGTGATAATCGCGCGCCCGACACCTCTTTCGGGATCGAGTGCGTAATAAGCGCCGCCGAAGTGGTCGGCGATGCGACGCGCAAGGCGGCGCCCATCTTCCGGTGTGGTCAAGTCAATGTCGCGGCTGGGGCGGTGCAAATAGGCGTCACGCACCACCCCGCCCACCAAATAGATTTCGGCGTCTGGTGCTACCAGCGCGCGGATCGCTTCTACGCAGGGATGCCAACGTAACGGACGGGTGGGGCGGGTGGATGTGAGCACGTTTAATCCTCGAACTGCACGCCGGATTTGACGACGCCTACAAAAGGCAGGTTGCGGAAATGTTCGTCCAGGTCTAGCCCATAACCAAAGACGAATTTGTCGGGAATCTCAAACCCGATGTAGTCAACGGGGATATCCACTTCGCGGCGGGTGGGTTTGCTCAAAAGCGCGCAGATGCGCACGCTGGCAGGGTCACGGGTGGCGAGGATGGACAAGATGTAATTGAGCGTGTGCCCGCTGTCGATGATGTCCTCCACGATCAACACGTGTTTGCCTGCGATGTCCTGGCGCAAGTCCATGTCAATCCGCACACGCCCAGACGAAGCCCGCGCGCCGGTGCCGTAGCTGGAAATGGACAGGAAATCTATGCTGTGGGGGACGTCAATGTGGCGCATGAGGTCGGTGAGGAACATCACGCCGCCTTTGAGTACGCAAATGAGCAGCAGCCCTTTTGTGTCGGCGTAATCGGCGCTGACTTGCTGACCCAGCTCGCGGATGCGTTTTTGGAGCGTCTCGTCGTCTATGAGCACCTCGGCAAGATAGCGTGTGTAAGCTGCGTCCATGCTTTCCCCTTCCTTTTCCCTTTGTGCGGGTGTGCGGTGGCGCTGTGAAAAAAAGAGAGCCGCCGCATGAACGCGCCGGCCTTGTTGGGTGTCCTGCGTGCGTGGGCTAGTGCCGCGTGCTCAGTTCGGTGTAGGCGTGATGCAAGGGCCAAAACTGGCGCATCAGTGTCACGCTCAAACCTTCCAGCCAGTCCATGATCATCACATGAACGCGGTCGGTGATGGTGATGTCGTGTTGCAGACGACCTGCCATCTCAAGTGAAGTGGCGACCAGTTGGCGCAACAAGGACTCTTCGGCGCTTTCCAGGGCTGGGCTGTGTTGCTGGATATAAGCCATCACCTCGCCGAGATCAAGACGGTGATAGGCGTCGAGCCTGTCGGCAGGCGAAAGAGGCGCAAGGTCAACGCCGTAATGTTCTCGCAGCGTGGCGATCACGCGCTCGCGCACGTCGAAATGATGCTCGCGCAGCGCCAGCAAGTGCATTTCCAGTTCGTTGGCGATCTGGTGCAACAAATAGAGCGGCGGCGGGTCTTGCGCCAATTGGCGTTCGATGAAGGCCACCAATGCGGCTTCGTTGCCGCTGAGCAGGCTTTCCTCGAAGAGTTGCATAGCTTCTTGGCGCAATGCGTTGAACTCGCCAGGAAACAGCAGCGGGTCTTCGGGTATGTAATCAAGCATCGTGAGCCTCCTTCGGGCACAAACGGTAAAGATATTCCCAGGTATAAATGCCCGAATCATGCCCATCGTCCCAAATGGGTTGGAGGGCGTAATTTCCCACGAGTTCAAGTTGTTCGATATGGTACGGATGAGGCGGTTGCAGATCGTATAAATTCTTGGGGTCACCGCGCCGTCCCATATTCTCGTGTCCGCCCCGGCAATCAGCACACGGACAGGCCATGCGTAACTGGCTTACTGGATAGCGACAGACGTTTCCGTCCGTCCACGTGATGCTGAGGAGGTTTTCTTTTTGGTTAAGTGTAATTTCGGTAGGTGTAGGTTTCATGGTTGGGTTATTGGGCCAGCTGGCTTGCCTGACCGATCCAGTCATTATCATTAATGCGCTCGGCGCGCACACGTGCATAGGGCGCGAGCAGTTCGGCCAATGTTTCCGGTGTTTGGGCGGCCAATTGCTCGAAGCGCGTGATGCCGGCTTCTACCAACGCTTGGGCATAGCGCGGCCCAATGCCGTTGATTTGGGTAAAGTCGTCCGGTTCGGCGTCGTTTGCGGTGAGTGCGGCTTCTTCCAAGGCTTCTGGGGGCAGCTTGATAGCCGCTGAAGCCTCGGGTTCTGGCGAGCGACGGCGCGAACTCACCGTGACCTCGCTTTCTTCCTGCTGGCGTTTGCTTTCTTTCAGCAACAGCCAACCTACCACAGCACTAGTGCCGAGACCAATGCCGAGTGCGATTAGATTGCGTGCTGTCTTGAACATAAGCCTTGCTCGCTTTTCCCGTTTTCGCGTGCAGAATAGTAGCAGAAAGTTGATGCGAGTGTAAAGGGTTTGGGCTACTTTCGCCAGGAATTCTATAGACAAATTAGCACATCTTGGCTTTCCCCACAATAGCAGTATGCTTTCCGCACCTACAAATTTCAGACAAGTTTCAGATTTGCCGTCTCCCCGTGCCGACAAGGGGCGCACGCATAAGGTTTTATGGTAATGCCTGGTTTCTTTTGCCCATAAATGCAGGATACCTTCTCATTAATTCTTGCCTTATCAGAGTGGATGGTCTATACTCAAACTGACTCAGTGCTAGGCAGATACAAGGAATGGTCATGGAACTGAACAGTTTGATCCAAGCCTCGTATGAAGCGTTCGAACGGCACAGCCGAGGAGGGCAGGCTGTTTTGCTCGAACCTGCCAGCCGTTATCGTTCCGTTTTGGTGGCGTACCTCATAGCTACTGCTCCCATGCCGGTTTTTTACT
>CAZZNC010000432.1:0-2767 GCA_964655405.1 uncultured Anaerolineaceae bacterium
GCTGATGGACTTGCTGGACGAGAAGCCGGACTATATCGCGGTGGTCTTCGACCAGGGGCTTTCCGGTCGTGCGGAAAAATACGCGGACTATAAGGGCACGCGCGAAAAGATGCCCGACGACCTGCGCATCCAACTCGACCGCATCCGCCAGGTGGTAGAAGCGTTCAATATTCCCATCGTCGAGCAGGACGGCTACGAAGCGGACGACGTGATCGGCACAATTGCCTGGCAAGCCGAAGCCCAGGGCGTGGACGTGCGCATCATCACCGGCGACCGCGACCTGCTGCAATTGCTCAGCGAGCACACGCGCGTTCAGCTCCCCGCACGCAAACGCGGCCAGCACGAGCCGGAAGTTTGGGACTTGGCACGCTTCCGGCAAAAGTATGCAGGGTTAGAACCGCCGCAATTGGTCGAGATCAAGGGGCTGATGGGCGACAGTTCGGACAACATCCCGGGCGTGCGCGGCGTGGGCGAAAAAACCGCGCTCAAGCTGATCAGCGCTTACGGCAGCGTGCAGAACGTCTATGAGCACCTGGCGGAGATCAAAGGCGCGCTGCAAAAAAAGCTGGCCGCCGACCGCGAAAACGCTTTCCTTTCCCGCGAACTGGCCGCCATTCAGCGCGACGTGCCGGTGCAGATTGACCTTTCCGCGTGCGTGGCACATGACTACGATTCGCAAAAGGTGCTCGCGCTCTTCCGTGAATTGGAGTTCCGCTCGCTGGCGGATCGTTTGCGCGGGCGCAAAGCGATGCCGAGCGCCAATGCCCAGCAGCTGAGCATGTTCGACATGGCAGAAGCGGCGCAGCCCACCGAGCCGGTTGTGCCCTATGAGATCGTGGACAGCGAGGCCAAGCTGCTCGCGCTGGTGGAAACGCTGGAAGGAGCAACCAACATCACTTTTGACGTGGAAACCACCGCGCTCGACCGTATGCGCGCCGACCTGGTGGGCATCGCCTTGGCAGTGGACGGGGAACGTGGCTACTACGTGCCGGTGGGCCACATTCCGCCCAACGCGCCCGCCGATGTCGCCACGCAGCCCGCGCTGGTGGAAGGGCACATGCCGCAGCAATTGCCCCGCGCGCGTGTGGTGGAGGCGCTGCGCCCCGCGCTGACCGCCCCACACATCCCCAAGTTTGCGCACAATGCCGTCTATGACTTGGTGGTGATGCGGCGGCACGGCATCGACGTTCAGCCGATCACGTTCGACACCATGATCGCCGAATGGGTACGCGATCCAGCCAGCCGCAATCTGCGGCTCAAGGATTTGGCCTGGGTGACGCTGGGCGTGCAGATGCAACACATCGAGGAACTGATCGGCAAACGCGGCAAGGGGCAAATCACGATGGATCGCGTAGCGGTGGAGCGCGTCGCGCCCTACGCCGCCGCCGACGCGGTACTCACCCGTCGGCTGGTGGACGTGCTGCGTCCGCCATTGAAGGAAGGCAACGCCTGGCGGCTCTTCGAGCAGATCGAAATGCCGCTCGTACCGGTGTTGGCGGATATGGAAATGGCGGGGGTGCTGCTGGACGTGCCCTATCTGCGTGCGCTGAGCGAGGAACTGGGGCAGCGCATCCAAACGTTGGCCGAGGAAGCCTACGCGCTCAGCGGCGGCTACGGCAAATTCAATTTGGGCAGTCCCAAGCAGCTCAACGACGTGCTTTTCGGCAAACTGGGCTTGCCCACGCACGGGCTGCGCAAGACGACATACGGCTTCAGCACCGACGCGGCCACGTTGGAGGCGCTGCGCGGCACACACCCGATCATCGAGGCGATCTTGCATTGGCGCGCGCTGAGCAAACTCAAGAGCACCTACGTGGACGCGCTGCCCGCCCTGGTGCATCCGCAAACAGGGCGCGTGCACACCACATTCAACCAAACCGGCACGATCACCGGTCGGCTTTCTTCCAGCAATCCCAATTTGCAAAATATCCCCAACCGCACCGAAGAGGGCCGCCGCGTGCGCCGTGCCTTCGTCGTGCCGGACGGGTGGCGCTTGCTGGCAGCGGACTACAGCCAGGTGGAGCTGCGCATCTTGGCCCATTACAGCGGGGACGAGGCATTGATCGAAGCGTTCCGACGCGGCGAGGACATCCACCGCGCCACCGCTGCCGCCGTCTACAAAGTGCCGCCCGAGCAAGTGACCTACGAACAACGCAGCTTCGCCAAATCCGTCAACTTTGGGCTGATGTACGGGATGGGCGCGTTCCGGTTGGCGCGCGACAGCGGCTTGACGCTGGCCGAGGCCGAGGCTTTCATCGCCGAATATTTCCAGCACTTCCCGGGCGTGCGCCACTATTTGGACGAGGCCGTCGAGCGCGTCAAGGAGCAAGGCTACACCGAAACGCTGCTCGGACGACGACGCTACTTCCCCGTTTTTCAACAGAGCAACAAACGCGCCGGCTACCAAGCGCGTCAACGCGCCGAACGTGAGGCGATCAACATGCCCATCCAGGGCACGGCGGCAGACATTATCAAGATCGCCATGATTGACCTGGCGCGCGCGCTGCGGCAAGGCGGCTACGCGGCACGGATGCTGCTGCAAGTGCATGACGAACTGGTGCTGGAAGTGCCCGCCGAAGAGATAGGCACAGTCGCGCCGCTGGTGGTGGACGTGATGGAACATGCCTTCGAACTGGTCGTGCCGCTGGTGGCCGACGCGCGCGTCGGAGAAAACTGGGCGGAGCTGGCGCCGTATGACGTGGGGGGGGGGGCGCCCCACCCCCGCCAGGGGGACAACGGACCCCCGCCCCCAGCCGGGTGAGATCGG
>CAZZNC010000433.1:0-2763 GCA_964655405.1 uncultured Anaerolineaceae bacterium
TGACACCGGATATCTGGGATGGGCTGGTCGTCGGCACGATCTTGATCGGGCTTTCACTGGCCGTGCTGCAAATGCTGAAGGACTATCAGCGTTACCAACGCCAGCAGCAACAGGCCGACGCTCCCCCGTCCACCGACGTGCACACGCAACCGTAGGATCGCCCGCCACAAAGGAGAAATGATCAATGCTCGATATGGCGCTCATCCGTGAACGAACCGACTGGGTCAAGGAGCAACTGCTCCACCGCAACGACGAACAGGCCGTCACGCGCATTAACCACATTCTCGAACTCGACCGCCAACGCCGTGCGTTGTTGGCGGAAGTGGAAGCGCTGAAAGCCAACCGCAACAAGATGAATAAGCAGATGGGGCGTTTTCGGGGCAACAAGAAGCTAACGCCCGCCCAACGGGTCGGCGGGGCACATGCCGCCGTCCACGCGCTAGAAGCGGGCGACGTGTCCGGCTTCTTGGCAGCGCTCGCCGAGCCACCCAGCGCCGAAGGCGAAGCCGACGAAGCTGCCGTACAAGCTGCATTGGATGCGCTGATTGCGGCATTGCGCGGGCTGGGCGACCGCATCGAGGCGCTGGACGAACAAGTGCGCGCCACCGACGCCGATCTGCGCGAAAACATGCTGTGGATTCCCAACATGCCGCACGAAAGCGTGCCTGTTGGCTTCAGCGAGGACGAGAATGTCGTTTGGGAGCCGGAAGGCGAGCCACGTGCCTTTGACTTCACGCCCAAGCCGCATTGGGAGCTGGGGCCTGCACTGGATATTTTGGACTTCGAGCGCGGCGTCAAGCTGGCGGGCACACGCTTCTACCTGATCAAGGGCATGGGCGCGCGGCTCTACCGTGCCATGATCACGTGGCTGTTAGACGTGCACTCCGAACACGGCTTCACGGAAATCTACCCGCCTTTTTTGGTGCGAGAGGCAGCAATGTACGGCTCGGCACAATTCCCCAAATTCCGCGACGATGTCTACAAGGACGCCGACGCCGAACTGTACCTGATTCCCACCGCCGAGGTAGCGCTCACCAACATACACGCCGACGAGATTTTCGACGAGGCGGACTTGCCGTTGTACTACGTGGCACATACGCCCTGTTTCCGGCGCGAAAAGGTCAGCGCAGGGCGTGACGTGCGCGGCATCAAGCGCGTACACCAGTTCGAAAAAGTGGAGATGTACAAGTTCACCACACCGGAGCGCAGCTATGACGAGCTGGAAACATTGACCCAAGCCGCCGAAAACGTCTGCCGAATGCTCAAAATCCCTTTCCGGCGCGTGGAACTCGTCACCGGCGATCTGGGCTTTGCCAGTGCCAAAACCTACGACCTGGAGATGTGGGCGCCGGGCAGCGACGAATGGCTAGAAGTCAGCTCGTGCAGCAACGTGGAAACCTTCCAAGCCCGCCGGGCCAACATCCGCTATCGCCCTGCCGAGGGAGGACGCCCGCGTTTTGTGCACACGCTCAACGGTTCGGGCCTCGGCATGGTGCGCGCGTTGATCGCGGTGATGGAAAATTACCAGCAGAAGGACGGCAGCGTCACCGTGCCGGACGTGTTGCGTCCGTATATGGGAGGGCTGGAAACAATCGAGCCGCAAAGCTGAGGCACGGTTGCATAGGGGGCAGCGAGACGCCCGAGCATTTCGCTGCCCCATCGGTTTCAGTGGGCCGGCAAAAGTGTGCGCAATGTGCGTTCTAGCGCGGCGTAAGAAAAATGTTCCAGCGCCAGGGTGTAATTATGCTCCACCATACGCTGCGCCCGTGCCGGATCGTGAAGTAGCGTGCGCACTTGGGAAACAGCTTCGTCGGTCACGTGCCCATCAATTTCCACGAAATCAAAATCCAACGGCCCGATGTCTGCCGCATAAACCGAGTAGCGGTTGACGAGCGCGGGTTTCTTGAAATAGATCGTTTCCAATAGTGCGTTGCCAAACCCCTCATAAAGGCTGGGGTACATCACGAAATCCGCTTGAGTGTAGGCATCCCACAGCGTATAAAGCTTCTGCCCGTTGCGTTCGCCACGATGGGGCGCGATGCGGTCCGAAACGATGCGCATATCCACGCCGGCGTGCTCGGCTTGGGCTTGCAGCTCGTGCAAATAGTCCACGTTGGCGTCTTCGTGGTGTGTGAAGATCATTTTACAATGCGGGTCGTCCAGGCTCGCCACCATCTCGACGGCCAACTCCAGTCCTTTGCGGCGAATGATGCGCACAGGTTGCAGGATGAAAAAATCGTCGTCGGCCAGCCCGATAGCCTGCCGAAAGTCAGCGTTGTAGGCGTCGGGTGTGGGCGGGGGCGTTTCGTAATCGAAGACGTTGGGCAGCAACACCGAAGGAATGCCGCGCCGTTGTTGCAAAGCGCGTATAGACAGTGAGTTGATCGCCACCTGGGTCACCGAGGGCAAATCCGGCGGGAAGGCCGTGTCTAGAATGTCTTGCACGCAATTGGTCTGATAGATTTCTCGCTCCCAATAGTAATCGTGGTTGTGGGCCAGGGTGGGGATGTTGGTCGCTGCGATGATGTCCATCAACGCCAGCGCCAGCGGAATTTGGATGGGAATGGCAAAGATATTTTGCGTGATCAATACCTCGATGTGGTACTGAGCGAGGAAAGTTTCCAGACGAGGGCGAATTTTCGCCCGCAACTGCTCGATACGTTCCCGAAGGTCCGGCGGGGCGCTTGTGTGCCCGTAGGCGTGCGTGCAGATCCACTCGTTTTCCGGCGTAGCAAAGTGAATTTCCGGTATGAGCATCCCCGA
>CAZZNC010000434.1:0-2752 GCA_964655405.1 uncultured Anaerolineaceae bacterium
TCTTTTCCGCGAGCGCAAGTTGTTCCGGCACGTGCGCCAACATCACCAAGTCGTTACCGGCGGTCAACGCACGGTGCACGCTTGTTTCTGCGCCGTAGCGCGCCACCGCGTACATATCCATAGCATCGCTGACGATCAGCTTTTCGAAGCCCATTTCTTGGCGCAAAAAGCGCGTGAGAATGGCTTCTGACAGTGTGGCGGGCCATTCGTTATCCAGGGTGGTGAAGAGGATATGTGCGGGCATGATTGCGCCAACGCCTGCTTTGATGGCGGCGCGGAACGGGCGCAGCTCGATGGCCTCCATGCGCTCGCGGGGGAAATCGATCACCGGCGCGGCGTGATGGCTGTCGGCGGCGGTGTCGCCGTGCCCAGGGAAGTGCTTGGCGGTGGCGATCACGCCTTCGGCCTGCATTCCGCGAATCATTGCCGTACCCAGCTCGGCCACCCGTTGCGGGGCGGCACCGAAGGAACGCACGCCCACGACAGGATTGTTGGGGTTGATGTTGACGTCTAGCGAAGGGGCAAAATTTACGTTGATCCCCAACGCGCGCAACTCGCGCCCGAGCACCCGTCCGGCTTGCTCGGCCAGCTCCGGCGAGCGCGTTGCGCCCAACGCCATGTTGCCGGGCAGCTCGGTGGCCCCGCCGGTGACGGGGATCAACTGCCCGCCTTCCTGATCGATCCCGATCAGTGGGGGAGGTTGCTTGCCTTCAGCGGCGGCGCGATGCAGCGCGTCGGTCAACTCCCGCAACTGCGCCGGATTTTCGACGTTGAGGTGGGCGAACAGGCAAAACGACGTGATCGCGCCTTGCCGCACGCCTGCCAACATCTCTTTGGGTGGGCGATGCCCTGTGAAGCTGTACATCAATTGCCGCATAGCGCGTTCATCCTTTGGTGCCGGTAGTCGTGATGCCCTCGATGAAGTAGCGCTGCATGAAAAGGAACACCACCAGAACGGGTATGACAAAAAGTACACTGGCCGCCATGATGTCCTGCCAGGGAATGGGCGATTCTTGCAGATTGTTCTTTTGCGCCACGTAGATCGGCATGGTGTAAAGCTGTGGGCGCTGCAAGTAGATCAGCGGTTGAAGGAGGTTGTTCCATTGCCCCACGAAAAGAAAAACCGAGATCGTCGCCACCGCCGGACGTGAAAGCGGCATGATCACGTGCCACCAGATTTGCAACGGATTGGCCCCGTCGATCATGGCGGCTTCGTCCAGCTCTTTGGGGATGGTCAACATGAATTGGCGTAACAAGAAGACCAGCGCCGCCCCTCCCGCGAAGAAGCCCGGAATCGTGATGGGGTTGAACGTGCGTATCCAGTTCATTTCGTTGAACATCACATATTGCGGGACCAGCGTGGCTTGGTAGGGCAGCATGAGCGTGCTCATCATCAACGCGAAGACCATACCGCGCCCCTTCCATTCCAAACGGCTGAAGGAAAAGGCGACCAGTGACACCGACGTAATCGTGCCCACCAGCACCAACGTCACGATAAAGGTGCTGTTGAAGTAGGCGCGATAAAAGGCTTCTTCGTGCAGCAACTTGGCATAGTTTTGCCATTGAAGCTCGTCCGGCAACAACGTGATTTGTGGCTGCCCGATCTCTTCGATGGTCTTGAGCGACGTGCCAATCATCCATGCCAACGGGAAAAGGAAGAAAAGTGCCCCCGCAATCAGCACGGCGTAGATCAACAACACGCGCACCACGTCTATCCCTCGCACCCGCGATCCACCGTACCAGGGGACGAGACGGGCGATGTGCCCCGATAGGGCTTGTTCGGTCATAGCTCACCCCCTCACGATTCGTAGTGAACCCAGCTCTTGCTGTAGCGGAATTGCAGCGTGGTGAGCGTCAAGATGATCACCACCAAAATCCACGACATGGCCGAACCTTCTCCGATGTTCAATTGGCGGAAGGTGCGGATGTAAAGGAAGTACGCCACCGACGAGATGCTGTCTTGTGTGGATGGCGTTTGCAGGATGTAGACCGTGTCGAACGTTTGTAGCGCCGCGATGACCCCGATCACGATATTGTAAAAGGTGGCAGGGGAAATCATCGGCAGCGTGATCTTGAAAAAGCGTTGGAGCGTGTTGGCGCCGTCCACTTCTGCGGCTTCGTAAAGGGAATGGGGCACCCCTTTGAGCGCTGCCAGAAAGATCAGCATCCCCGTGCCCGAACTCCACATTGTGATCAGGATCAACGAGGGTTTCGTCCACAGCTCGCTGCTCATCCACAGCGGCACACGTCCGCTATCGGGAAATTGGGCGGTGGCTTGGTGGTACAGGGCAAAGTGATAGTTGGGGTGTCCCCCTTCCTTTGCGATCTGCTCGAAAGCACGGAAATAGGTGTGTCCGTCCAGCGCCGACCCCAGCGTGAAGAGCACGAAGAACGTCAGCGCGCCGGTGAGCAGCCAACGGTGCGCGCGTTGATCCCGTCCGTTGTGGATTGCCAACGTCAGCAGCACTGCGCAGACCAAGCCGTAGAACCACAGCGACGACATCGTGGCAACGGGGTAGACCTTTTTCAGATAATCCTCGTTGTGCGGGTGTTCCAACGTGCTGCCAAACGTGAGATACTTGGGGATCACTTGCAAGCGTCCCCCGTCCAGTTGCCCGGGGATAAGGCGCACAAAGATGATTGCGCCCAGTACGACAACCGCGCCGATCAACAGCGTATATTTGGGGCGTTTCCATGCGCCGAACCAGGAAATGGCGCTCAGCAGCCCCCCGACGGTCAGCGGGACAAGATA
>CAZZNC010000435.1:0-2752 GCA_964655405.1 uncultured Anaerolineaceae bacterium
GATAGGATACAGCCCAACCAACAAGCGATAGAGCCAATCCAACGGCGGGCCGAGCACGCCCCAAAGGATGTTGAATTGCGGACTGATCAGCCCGATCATTAGCAACATGAGCAGCACGAAGGTCGTTTCGCGTTCGTGGCGCACAAACCAGTTGCTATATTCCGTTGGCAACATCCCCACAGCGATCTTGTAGCCGTCCAGCGGTGCGAGCGGCAACAGATTGAAGAGGAACAACACCAAGTTGAACAGCACCGCCGTCCCCAACACGCCGTAAAGAAAGTCAAAAAAGCCGTTCGCTCCGACGCCATACCGCACCACATCGCCGCCAACCAATATGCCGGTGGTGCCTTCCACCATGCCGGTCACTTCCATCACGCGCAGCAGCACCCCGCCGGCCACTGCAATGAGCAAGTTCATCAGCGGGCCGGCCAGCGAAACGATCATCAGCCCTTCTTTTTCCTTGGGACGAAAAGCGTGCGGACTGACCGGCACAGGCTTGGCCCAACCAAAGCCCGCGAACAACGCCAGCAAAATACCCATTGGATCGATGTGGGCACGTGGGTCGAGCGTGAGCCGCCCCTGGTAATACGCGGTGCGGTCGCCCAGGCGGTACGCCGTCCAAGCGTGCGCCCATTCGTGCAGCGTGAAGCCTAACAGCAACCCCAAGCCGCGCCCCAAAAGCATTTCCGGCGAAAAGATGCCCAACAGCCTGCCTCCCGTGTTGATCTACTCCCAATGGACTACGTGCCTATTTTACCAAACCCCGCCGCCCCGCCCACCTTGCGCGGGTTTTGAGCTTTCGGCCCGACCGCGCACACTATCCAACACCACGAAAACCCCTCAACTGAGCACATCCTCGACCGCGATTGTGCGGTATAATGCCCGCGTGATGTGGCGCCACTACCCCATAAGGATTGAAGGACGCACGATGCCAGATACTCTACCCATGAAAGAAGCACTCAACACCGCCGAACACATTGCGCGCCAGGCCGGCGCTCTTTTGCGTTACTATTTCGAACGCCCGCGCACTTTCGACCACAAGCAAACGCGCGTTGACCTGGTCACTGAAGCCGACCGCGCTTCCGAACAATTGATTGCGGAGGCGTTGCAAAAAGCCTTCCCCGGCCATCATATCGTGGGAGAAGAGGGCGGCGGGTACGGGCCACCAGCCGCAGAAACCCTCTATCATTGGTACGTGGACCCGCTGGACGGCACGACGAACTTTGCCCACCGCTTTCCGGTTTTTGCGGTCAGCCTGGCGCTTTCGGGGCCGGACATGCAGCCGCTGCTGGGCGTAGTTTATGACCCGATGCGCGACGAAATGTACAAAGCACAACGCGGGCACGGCGCCACGCTCAACGGACGCCCGCTGCACGTGAGCCGTGTCACACAATTGGCCGAAGCACTGGTCGTGACGGGCTTCCCGTACAATCGCTGGACAGCAGAAGACAACAACGTCACCATGTTTGGGCACTTTGCGCGCCGTGTGCAAGGGTTGCGACGAGTTGGCGCAGCGGCATTGGATTTGTGCTGGGTGGCGGCGGGACGCTTCGACGTATATTGGGAACGCGGCTTGCAGCCCTGGGACGGACAAGCCGGTATGCTTTGCGTGCAGGAAGCAGGCGGCACATTGACGGATTACGACGGGCAGCTCAGCGAAGCGATGTGGCGTGGGAACGCCGTCGTCGCCACTAACGGGCTGCTCCATGAACAAACCCTGACCGTCATTCAGCGCGGTGATGACGCGCCGCGCCCGGTGGCGCTCAGCGAGGCCACAGGCAAAGGAGCATAAAGACAATGAAGCGCAGCTATTGGGGGATGCTTGCAGCGCTGGTTGTTGCGCTGGGGATTGCGCTGACAGGAAGCGCCCACGCCCAGAGCGACAACCCGCTTTGGAACGAAGTACAGTTGCTGGAACCTGAAGTGCTCAACGTCTATCCGCACGACGCCGGTGCTTTTACGCAGGGGTTGTTGTTTGACGACGGCTCTTTGTACGAGAGCACCGGACGCTACGGCGAATCGTCCGTGCGGCTGGTGGAACCGACCAACGGCGACGTGCTGCGCTCGGTGGACGTGCCGCAAGAATATTTCGGCGAGGGGCTGGCGTTGGTGGGTGACACACTGATCCAACTCACATGGAAAAGCGGCACAGCGTTCGTCTATGACCGCGACACGTTCGAGCAGATCGGCCAATTTCAGTACGAAGGCGAAGGCTGGGGACTTTGCACGGACGGGCGCTATCTGTATATGAGCGACGGCTCATCCTTTCTCGACGTGCGCGACGCCGAAACGTTCGAGCTGATCTTCAGCGGCCTGGTCACCTTACAAGGTTCGCCCGTGAAGAACATCAACGAGCTGGAATGTGTGGGCGACTACGTTTACGCCAACGTTTGGCAAACCGACTATATTCTGCAAATTGACAAAACCAATGGCGTTGTCGTGGGTGTGATTGACGCTTCCAACTTGCTCAGCGACGAGGAACGCGCGCAGCTCGACGGACAAGAAGTGCTCAACGGCCTAGCCTACCAGCCGGAAACGGACACCTTTTGGGTGACGGGCAAGCATTGGCCGCATATCTACGAGGTGCGTTTCGTGGAAACCGAGCACCAGGCTGGGGACAAATAGCCGAAAACGTCCCTGGTCCCTGCTGTGTGTATGCACGGGACGGGCGCGGCGCGCGACCGACGAGAAACGACACCGGTCGCGCGCCGCGCCCTTTTTGCTGCGGGCCGCCCGTGCTCATTTCCGACGT
>CAZZNC010000436.1:0-2741 GCA_964655405.1 uncultured Anaerolineaceae bacterium
CTTCCGGCGCGGTGGCGCGCTTTTGCGGACGGCGGCGCGGTTCGGTGCGCTGCCAGCCGAAAATCTCCGCGTCGGTGAGCACGTGCAGCGTGCCGTCCTGCCATCTCAAGCGCCAACCTTCCGCCAGCGTGTTTTCGATGAAGGTCAGCGGATGGCGCAGCCCATGAGCAGAAACGTAGGTGCGCACGCGGGCCTTGAGGCCCTGTTCGGCGGCCAGGTCGGCCAGACGCTGGGCCTGGGGCGTCACGACCACGATGGACTCGCCCGTGTCGTACTGGCGGGCGAGCGCGTCCATCAGGCGGCGCAACTGCCCGCCGTAGCGTTGTTCCGGCGCGAAAAGTTGCCCGACGACCGGCGCGTCGTCTTGTGCGGGCGGGGCGCTTGGTGCGCCGAGGTGCAACACGTCGCGGAACGAAAGCTCGTCTTGCAGCTCTGCCCAGGTCATGTACGAGATGGGGTAGTTGGGCGGCAAATGCCCCGCCGCCTCGCGCTCCCGACGGGTGCGCACGGCTTGCTCTTCCAGCGTTTCGACTGCGTCCCGCAGCGCGCCCCAATTTTCCACCACGATCAGCGCGTCCTCCGGCAAATAGGCGAGCAGACTGGCGGGCTGGGCGTGTAGCAGCGGCAAGTAAAACTCCATCTGCGGGAAGGCTGCACCCAAACTCAGCGGCTCGGCGTCCGGCGCGGGGGAGGCGGGGTCGTCGGTGGGCAGGGCGGCGAACCAGTCCCGCAGCCGCTCGGCCAGCGCGGGCGTGTGCAAGGGCAGGGCTTCGCGCGCGGGCGTGATGGTCACGCGCTCCAGCGGCTTTTGCGAGCGTTGGTTGGCGGGGTCAAAGGTGCGCAGGCTTTCGATTTCGTCGCCGAAGAACTCGATCCGCACGGGCGCGTCGGCGGCGATGGGGTACACGTCCACAATGCCGCCGCGTCGGCTGAACGTGCCCGGCTCCACCACCACCGAGGCTGGCGCGTAGCCGACCTGTTGCAGCGTGCGCAGCAGCTTTTCCAGCTCCACGCGCATCCCCACGCGCAACAGCCGCGAGCGCGCGCGGAACTCGCGCACCGGCAACGTTTTGCCCATCAGCGCGTAAGCCGAGGCGACGATCAGCGGTTGGCGGGCGTCTTCGTCTTCGTTTGCGGCGCGGCGCCAGTTCACCGGCTTGGCGAGCGCGCCGAGCACGCTCAGCCGCTCCTGACGGGTGGCGGCGGGCCAGGGCGCGCGCACGTAAAAAGGCGCGCCCGGCTCGGCAAAGCGCAGCGTGGGCGCGTGTGGCGTGTGCCAGGCGGGGATCTGTTCGCTGAGCGTGTGGGCGCGCTCGGGGCGTCCGCTCAATACCAGGATCGGGCGCTCGATGTCCTCGGCCAATGCCGCCAACAGGTACGGCGTGGCGGCGCGCGGCATCCGCTGGTCGGGGACGGGTTCACCCGCGCGCAGGCTGTAGACCAGCTCCTGATAGGTGTCCGTTTGGCGCAGGATGTGCAAAAGGCCGGTGAGGTACATGGAGGGTCGCTATCGCTCAGGGTGCGGGCGGGGTGGGCTGCGTGTGTGTGTTGGCTTCGGCGCCGTTGTAGCGGTTCATGGCTGCGTTGATCCCTTCGGCCAGCCACGTTTCGACGGTCTGCACCACACGCTCCACCGTGCGGGCGACGAGCGGCAGCTCTTCGGCGCGGAACGGCTGCAACACATACGCGGCGGGGTCCATGCGCTCCGGCGGGCGGCTGATGCCGAAACGGATGCGCGGGAAGTCTTGCGTGCCCAGCTTGCGGATGATGTCCGCCATGCCCTTGTGCCCGCCGGAGCCGCCCTTGGGGCGGATGCGCAGCGTGCCGAGCGGGATATCCAGATCGTCGAAGATGACCAAAATGCGCTCCGGCGGGATTTTGTAGAAGGCGGCCAGCCCCTGCACGCTGCTACCGCTGAGGTTCATGTAAGTTTGAGGCTTGGCGAGCAGCACAGCGCGTCCGGCGATCCGTCCTTCGGCCACGCGCGCCTTGGACTTTTTACGCCGCGCCCACTCCAGCCTGTGCGCCGCCGCGAGCGCGTCCACGCAGCGGAAGCCCACGTTGTGGCGCGTGGCGGCGTACTCGGCGCCAGGGTTGCCCAGCCCGACGATCAGGGTGCGTTCGTTGCTCATGGGGGTTACGGCTCGCGGTCGAAGTCGTCTTGAATCTGCCACATCCAGCGTTGGGCACGGGGACGCAATCGCCCGCGCACGGCCAAATAGAGCAGCATCACGCCGAAAACGCCCAGTGCCAGATACACGCCGCTGCAAAAGGCCGAGCGCACTCGCGCCAGGTTCACGCGGCGCACCGTGCGCGGCGCGGGCAGGGCGGTCGGCGCGCCCAGCGCAGGCGGCGCTTGGGCTGCGTCCAGGCCACCGGTGACGTTGGCGTCCGGATTGTTGCTCGGCGGTTGTTGGATGAGTGGCGTGGGCGAGGGGCCAGCCGTCGGCGTGAGCGGGGCGGCGTCGTTCGCACCGGCCACCGTCGGGACGGGCGTGGGCGCGCTGTTGAGCACTTGCAAATTGGCGACCACGAACTCCCCGCCAACCGAGCCGTCCGGCAGAAAGACGCGCAGCCGCAAACGGTATAGCCCGTCCGGCACCACGTTGGTGTTCCACGTGCCCAGCACGTCGTTGGTCACCTGCTGCTGCACGCGCGGTTGCACGAGCAGCCATGGCGCGTTCGGGTCGCTTTGGTCGTTGTATTCCAGCGTGTAGCTATCGAACCCGCCCGCGTATTGT
>CAZZNC010000437.1:0-2740 GCA_964655405.1 uncultured Anaerolineaceae bacterium
CAGGTAGTGGTCATTGACCAAGCTTATCGGTCACAGCTACCCGCCGACATGGAAGAGCTGGGGCAACGCTGGCGCATTGCGTACACGCCCATCGTGGTATGCCCCCTCCCGGGGGAAAACCCATTGCACCAACGGTCGGATATCAACGGCTATTTGCTCAAGCCCGTGACCCGCCAGAAATTATGGGACACGTTGCGCCGCTTTGGTGAAGACGTGGACAAGGTACTGATCATTGCCGACGAGCCAGACTTTGTGCGCCTGGTCAGCCGGATGTTGGACAACCCGCTGCGTCGTTACCAGGTGGTGAGCGCTTACAGTGGCCAAGACGGCCTGGCGATGATCCGTTACCACCAACCCGACTTGGTGCTGATGGAGCTAACGTTGTCCGACGCGCACAACCGGGAGCTGATCGAGGCGATCCGCGCCATAGACACGGGGGAAATGCCCCTCATCATCGGGGTGGTGGGGCAAGACGAAATCGGCGATTTCGAGACGCTAACGGGGACGGTATCGATCAGCAAAGCCCAAGGGGTCTTGCCCGGGGAGATCGTGCAAATCGTGCAGCACCTCGTGGACCAGAGCGCCGTTTCGTCGGAGGCGGGGTCCTCGCCGGAAACGCCAGCCCGCTAGGTCTCTTCTAGGGCGTTCAAAGCCGCTAGCAATGATTGTTCGGTCACCGGTTTTTCGACGAAGGCTGCCGCGCCCATCAAAAACGCGAGTTCCTGCTGCTTGAGGATGCTGCACACAATCACCGGAATATCGCGGGTTGTTTCTTGCTGAAGCAGAATTTTGAGCACGTCCCAGCCGTCCTGTTCGGGCATCATCAAATCGAGCACAACGGCGTAAAGCGTACTGCGTTGGGCGATGGCGATGGCTTCACGCCCAGAGCGCGCCAGCAACACGCGAAACCCATGTAACCGCAAATAACGTTCCATCAGCTCCAAAACGTCCTCGTTGTCGTCCACAACCAAGATAGTGCGCTGGCTGCGCACGACCCATTTCACCTGAAAACCGGTCAGCGAAGTTTCCGCTTGCAGCAAGGTCAAGGAAGCTCCGAGGGAGGCGGCTATTTCTTGGAAGGCGACTATGCCGCTTTCGACGTTTTCCGGCGGGAAAGCAAGCGCCGGCGCTGTGTTGACGGAAAGCGTGAGCCACACCGATTCTTGGTCTGAGGTGGCGGAAACGCGGATGGTGGTGTTTTCCATGCGTTCGACAAAGTAGCCCAACAAGCCCAAAAGCATCTGGCGCAACAAGTTACGGTTGATGGGCATATCCGGCAAGTCCGGCGAGGGAGCGATCTCGACGCGCAAATTGCGCTGGGTCAATTTTTCGTCGAGGAGCGCCAGGACGCCTTCCAAGACTTCTTCGACACGGATGGAATGCAACGTCGCGCTGTATGCTGCTTCTTTGCGCAGCAGCTCGATACGTTCCAGTGACGAAGCAGTTTCGGCAGTAGAAGCCGTTTGGGAGGCCGTTTCTGGCGTGACGACGCGCTCCCACAGAATATCGGCCAAGACGTTGATGGCCGAGCGTTGTTCCCGATAGTAGTGCCGCAAACTGATCGCCAGTTGCTCGGCGATTACCTTGGGTTCGTAACCTTCGCGGAAGCGCAAGACCATCAGCCGATGGCGGCGCCATTCGCGGGAAAAGGGGCGCGCTTGTGGCCCCGGGTTCAGCTCTTCGATGATGTCCAAAAGCAAGTGATGCAGCCGCCATGCTTTTTCGCGTTTTGAAAGGCTGCTTTCCGAAACGAGCACCTCGGTCAGCGCGTGGTTGCGCAACCGCACCAGATCGTACAGGTTCTCGTAGGCGTCCACCAACCCGTCCACAAAATTTTCTTTGGAGAGCATCGGCTACCGCTCCGCTATGTCAAAACGTGTCAAAACATGTCTCCGTGCCGCATGATTTCGGAAGCTACGTAATGATAACGTATATAAAAGCCGTTAGGCCCTGGAACCGTCGAGATAGGCCAAAGAGGAGGTGGGACTAGGTCGTATCACTTTGATTTTACACGGTTTTGCCCATTTTATTCCCTCTGTCGGTTTGGATCTCTGTGTTCACGCGCACGTTATGCCGTTGTGTTGTGGCGCGCGGGAACGCAGACACCCAAGCACACACCGGATTGTCTGTCGTTCCGCTTCAAGCTCCGCCGATTTGCCGATTTATAGTTTTGTGCCCGCAGGCCGGATCGATTGTTTATAGCTAAGGAAAGGTGACACATGACCGAGAAGAAAAATGCCCTTACCCGACGGGACTTTTTGCGCCTCATGGCGGCCAGCAGCGCTGCGGCTGCGTTGGCAAACACACCCTTCAATCTCTCCAAAGCGCACGCGGCAGGGGCGGCTCAACAAGCCTTCTTGAACTACTGGACGGGCTGGGGCGGGTTTGAATTCGACGTGCTCCAGGGCTTGGTTGACCAGTTCAACGAAGAGCATCCAGACACCTTCGTCAACATGACGACGGTGTTTGGGCAATACGAAAAAGTCTTGACGGCCATTGCCGGCGGCAACCCTCCGGACGTGGTTTCGGCGGTGTGGCTGCATCAGCTCGTTTCGATGGCGGCCCAAGGCGGCTTGACGCCCATCACCGAGTACGCTGCGCGCGATGGCATTGACGGCACAGGCTACTTCCAAAAGATGTGGAACAATTGGTGGTGGGACGATGAGCTGTGGGGCTTGATGATCACGGGCAACGCCAACCTCATCGCCTACGTGCCGGAAACGTTCGCCGAAGTGGGTGC
>CAZZNC010000438.1:0-2731 GCA_964655405.1 uncultured Anaerolineaceae bacterium
CAAAGTCCAGGGGTTTGAAGCCCCTGGACGGGTCTAGCGGTGTGTTGTGCGGTTGATAAGGGTCTGGCTTGGCGCTCACGATACGGTCAGTTTCTCCAGATCGGGTATCAATGTTTTGCCACTGTCGCGGTCTATCCAGCGGATTTTGTCGCTGGGGAAGCGAATCCAAATATCCCCGTTCATGCGTGCCGGAAAGTCCGGATGGGTGGACACTTTGATAATATCACTGCCGATCTGAATTGTCAGCAAATTTTGCGAACCAAGCGGCTCCACCACCAGCACCTTGACGCGCAGCGCGTCGTCGGCGGGTTCGCTGAGCGCTTCCATGTTTTCCGCGCGGATGCCCACCACAATCGGCTTGCCGTCATAGCCGTTGAGCATTTCCACCATTTCGGAGATCGGCTCCACAGCGAAGTTTTCGCCGATATAAACCTTGAGATGCCCGTCTTCGCGCCGCACCTGGCCTTCCAGGAAGTTCATGGGCGGCGTGCCGATAAAACCGGCGACGAAACGGTCGGCGGGCATGTCATAAACCACCGTCGGCGCGTCGAATTGCAAGATGCGCCCTTTGTTCATCACGGCGATACGGTCGCCCATGCTCAGCGCTTCCACCTGGTCATGCGTCACATAGATGGTGGTGGCCTTGATGCTGTTGAGCAGCCGTTTGAGTTCGGCGCGCATCTCCAAGCGCAACAGCGCGTCCAGGTTGGAAAGCGGCTCGTCCATCAGCAGCACGCCCGCATGATACGCTATCGCGCGCGCCACTGCCACACGTTGGCGCTGTCCCCCGCTGAGTTGCGAAGGGTAGCGGTCGAGGAAATCTTCAATGTGCAGCAGCTCGGCGGCTTGTTGCACGCGCTGTTGGGTTTCTTCTTTGGGCGTGCGCTGCATCTTCAGCCCAAAGGCGATGTTGTCGAAAACGTTCATGTGCGGAAAGATGGCGTAGCTCTGGAAGACCATCGAAATCCCGCGATCCTTGGGCGGCAGATAGGTGACATCCCGTTCGCCGATCAGGATTTGGCCGGAGTCCACCACGCCCAGGCCCGCGATGGCCCGCAGCAACGTCGTTTTGCCGCAGCCGCTCGGCCCCAGCAGCACCACGAATTCTTGGTCGCGCACCTCTAGATTGATGTGGTTGACGGCCACGACCTTGCCAAACGTCTTTACCGCGTCGATCACTCGAATATCAGCCATGTTCTTAACCCCTCTTTGCCCCTTATTTGGTGATCTGGCCCCACATATTGAAGAGATAGCGCCGCACGATGAAAATGAAGATCAGCGACGGAATGAGCATGAAAAAGCCGCCCGCAAACTTGAACGGATCGCTGGATTTGTCCAGTGTGTAAAGGATCAGCGCGGGCAGTGTGCGGTTTTTCAGCGTGAGCAAAATGGCCGCGAACACTTCGTTCCACGACATCACGAAGGTGAAGATCGCCGAAGCCGCGATCCCTGGCAGCGCCAACGGGATCACGACCTTCAGGAACGCTTGGAATGGGCTGGAGCCGAAGACTTTGGCCGCTTCTTCCAGCTCTTTGGGCACGCTGGCAAACACGCTGGCGATCACCAGGATCGTTGTGGGCAGTGTAAGCGCTGTGTGCATTAGCGCCAGACTGTAGACTTTATCGTACATATTCCAATCGCGGAACTGTACAGCCAATGGCACGGCTAAGATCACGATGGGAAAGGCGCGCACGGCCAAAATGCCCAGACGGAAGGCGTCTCGCCCGGGGAAAAGATAGCGCGAGATCGCGTAGCCGGTCGGCGCGGCGATAGCTGTGGAAAGCACCAACGTCAACAGCGCCACCACGATGCTATTGCGCGTGGCGGGCAAAATGCCTTCCGCGTTGAGGAAAAATTCCATCGTGTCGGTGGAAAAAGGCACGGGCGCCACATGCTTGGGGTAGCCGCGCACGTCTTGCGGCGTGCTGAAGGCCATTGTGGCGATCAGCCAGATGGGGACCAAAATCCACAGCGCGATGGCAACGGCCAACACATGCACCCCTGCGCGGCGCAGCTTGCGTTGCCGCAACGCGCGCTTGGAAGCCTCGTCCAGGATATAGGGTTGGGTTTGTGTTTTCGCGGTCATTGTTTCGCCACCTTTTCTTCCTGGCTGCGCACGGTGCGCAAGTAGATCACGGCCACGCTCAGCGAGATCAGCATGATGAAGCCCGCGTAAGCCGCCGCCACGTGCGGGTTGTTGTAGCCGCCAATGTCATACCAGCGGTATGTTTCGTTGGCGAGCACGGTTACCACCTCACCGCCGGAGATCGCCACGACCACCGCGAAGACTTGGAACGCCAAGATCGTGCGCAAGATCAGCGCCACTTGCAAGCTGGGCTTGAGAAGCGGCAGGATCACGTGCCAGAGCCGTTGGCGCATGTTCGCGCCGAAAAGCTCGGCAGACTCCAACAGTTCGAGCGGGATCGCCTGCAAGCCGGAGACCACGATCACCATCACAATCGAGGTGGCGCGCCACACTTCCGCCAGCACAATCGCCACGATGATCCATTGCTTATGCTCGTTGGAGATGAAGATAAAAGGCTTGTCGATCACCCCCAACTTTTGCAAGAACGAGTTGAGGAAACCTTTTTGCGTAAAAATGGAATACCAGACCAAGCCGGAAGCCAGGTCGGAGATGCCCAGCGGGATTGAGTAGACATAGCGGAACAGCGTGGTGAAGCGCGGACATGCCTTCAACACCAGCGTCAAGATTATCGCCAGCGTGAATTGC
>CAZZNC010000439.1:0-2730 GCA_964655405.1 uncultured Anaerolineaceae bacterium
AGGTAAATCTGTGTGCGGCGGTGGCGCGGTGGCCAGTGCAAAAAGTCCCCGTTGAGCGATTCCCACACGCGCCGCTCCATCACGTGGTCAGGATGCCAATGGGAATAGAAGCACGCTTCCACATGCCCGATGCCCGCACGGTCGAGCTGGAATTTGCTTTCTTCCGGCGTGTCAATCAGCACATCCGGCCCGTGCACGAAAACGCTAGGCCCCGTGCGGCTATAGGGCACGCCGCGCTCCCGCGCCTGCACACATACGCGACACCCGCAGCCCGGGCGCGGCGTGGTCAGCGCGCCCCCTGTGCCCAAGAATTCAACGCGCATGGGGTCAGTCCGGCAAGACGGCAATGGCTTCGATTTCCACCAGGCCGCCCAGCGGCAACCCCTTGGCCGCAAAAGCCGCGCGCGCGGGCGGATCGCTGGGGAAAAATGTGCTATAGACCTGGTTCATCTCGCCAAACGTCTCGATGTCCGCCAGCAGCACGGTGACTTTGACCACGTGCGCCATATCCGTACCGGCGGCTTGCAAGATGGCGGCGATGTTTTCCAGCGCCTGGCGAGTTTGCGCGGCGACCGTGTCGCCAGCAAACGCCTTCGTGCCCGGACGCAGCCCCAACTGGCCGGAAACGAACACGAAGCCGTTGGCGGCCACCGCCTGCGAATACGCGCCGACGGCGGCAGGGGCCTTTTCGGTGGCAATGATGGTACGGGTCATGGAAACGCTCCTTATTTGGGTCAAATCGGGCACGCGCTCGGCTCAGCGGAGCAGCGGCCACGTTTCCGGATGCATCAGGTCATACCACACGCGCAGCATCCCGCCCATATCCGGCAGGCGCGGCTGCGCCAAAAGTTCTTCTACCGTCATAAAGCGAATTTCGGTGATCTCGTCGTGGTCGGCGTGCAACTTGCCGCCGGTCACGCGGCACTCAAAGGCCACGCCCACGCCGTGCACCACGTCGCCGTTGGGATACGTGGTGATCATGTCCTCACTGTATACGCCGATGATGCGTTCCGGCGTCACCTCCAGGCCGGTTTCCTCGCGCACTTCGCGGATCACGGCGGCGGTGGTCGTTTCGCCCAAATCCGAATAGCCGCCCGGGATGTCGAAAATGCCGTCGTCGGCGCGCCGCGCGGCCAAAACACGCCCCGCCTCGTCACAGATGACCGCCATCACGCCGGACAAAATAATCGGCGCGTGGCCTACGTGTTGACGCAAGATCGGGTAATGGGGAATCAGCGGTTGTTGGGTGTAAACGGGTTCGAGCACCGCTTCACGGGGATGTTTTTGCGCGGCTTCTACCATCGCACGATAGGCGGGCGGGAACTGCGGCAAAGCTTGTTCCACCGGCAGCCAAAAAACCTCGAGCGTTTCGCGCGCGTCCGCTTGCAGTTCTCCGCCGACCGCCCGCGCCGTGACGCACACCGTCCACTGCTGCACGCGGTCGCCGTTGGGATAGCGCAAGTTGTAGCGCGGGTGGCTGAAAACGCCGACCAGCCGTTGGGCTTCCACCTGCAAGCCGGTCTCCTCGCGCACCTCGCGCACCGCGCACGCGCGCACCCCTTCGCCGAACTCCAGCGCGCCCCCGGGCACGCTCAGCCAGTCGAAATCGTAGCGGCGCTGCACCAGGATACGCCCCGCGTCGTCAAAAACGAGGCTGGTGGTGTAAACCAAATAGATAAGCTGCGAGCCGACATGCTGACGCACCCAACGCACGTAACCGTCGGCGTGGCTGACAAATGGTGAGGGCATGGCCGTTATCCTTCGCTCCGGAAAAAATCTCTACGCTCATTTTACCGAGCGCACGGGCGTCCGCCAGCGGAAACAGTGTGCGTTTTGCCGCCGCTAGGCTAACGCCACGCGCAGCACCTCGGCGGAAAGCGGCCCCTCGCGCAACACGTGCAGCGCGCCCGCTTCGTCGAACGTGATCACGGTGGAGGGCACGCCGCCCGCGCAGCGCCTCCCGTCGAGATACAGCGCAACGGTGTCCTGAAAAGCCGCAATCGCTTCGTGGATGGTGCAGGCGGGGGCATGGTCGGAGCGGTTGGCGCTGGTGACGGCCAGCGCGCCACCCGCCGCCGCAATCACCGCGCGCGTGGCGTCGTGATCGGGCACGCGCACGCCGACGGTGGGGAGTTGGCTCAAATTGGGGGGCAGCCCCGCGCGCTTGGGGAGCGCGATGGTCAGCGGGCCAGGCCAAAACGCCTCGGCCAGGCGCCGCGCCGCTGCGGGAAAGTCCGCCGCCACGCGCGCTACGGCGTCCGCGTCGCTTAACAGCACCGGCACGGCGCGGTCCGGCGGGCGCTGTTTGGCCGCGAAGATGCGCGCAATGGCCGCTTCTGCCAGCAGCGCGGCGATGCCGTAAACCGTGTCGGTGGGCAGCACGACCAGCTCGCCGCGCGCCAACGTCTCGGCAGCCAGCGCGGGCGTTTCGGGGAGGTCAACGGGGATGACCTGAGGCATGTTCACGTTCTCCTCGGAAGATGCACACCACGCGCCCATGACCGGCCAGGTCCGGCAACACGTCTACGCGCGCGCAGGGGAATGTTCCCAGTGCCAACGCGCGCACCGCCTCGCCCTGCCCTGCGCTGACCTCGAGGAACGCCGCGCCATCCGCGCGCAACACATCGGGGGCTTGGGCCAACAGACGCCGGAGCAGCGCCAGGCCGTCCGCACCGCCGTCCAACGCCTGGCGGGGTTCGTGGCGCGCTACGGGCAAAGCGGCCAGCTCTG
>CAZZNC010000440.1:0-2729 GCA_964655405.1 uncultured Anaerolineaceae bacterium
CCTATGCGCTCTGGCCGCACGGGGACGCCTGGCGCGAGGAGGTGATCGCGCAGGCGGGGCGGCTCAACCACCCACTGCTGGTGCGCTACTCGGAGGGCGGGGGGACGTGGTTGCCGGTGACGTTCGGCGTGGTGCGCTCGGAAACGCCGTGCGTGGTGATCGAGACGCTGAAGCGCGCCGAAGACGAAGACGCGCTGATCGTGCGCGTTTATGAGGCGCGTGGGGGGCGTTGCACTGCGCGTTTGACCTTTGGCGCGCCGATTGCGCGGGCGGAGGAGGTCAATTTGCTGGAAGAACCGCAGGGCGCGGTAGAAACGGCGGGCGCGGCGTTGCGCTGTGCGCTGACGCCCTACCAGGTGCGCACGTTCCGCGTGTGGTTGCATGACGTGGTGGGGCAGCAGTTGGGCGCGTGAGAGCGGGCGGCTTTGCCCCTTGCGGGGGGTTGGGAACAGCGCCCCCACACAAACGGCGCGCGGAAACGGTCTTGTCAGCGGACGCGCAAGTGTGGTACGCTTCACTCGACTTGGGATGCAAACAGCGAGGGGCAGACGCCCCTCTTTGTTTGGCTAGGAACATTGCAGGTGCATAGTGAGCAAACTGGTTATCGTCGAATCACCGACCAAAGCCCGCACGATTGGCGCTTTTTTGCCCGATGAGTACCGCGTCGAGGCGAGCATGGGGCATATCCGCGACCTGCCCGCTTCGGCCAGTGAGATACCTGCGAAGGTGAAAAAAGAACCCTGGTCGCGGCTGGGGGTCAATGTGGAAGCGGACTTCAAACCGCTCTACGTGATTCCAAAAGACAAGAAAAAAGTGGTCAAGGCATTGAACGCCGCGCTGAAAGAAGCCGACGAATTGTTGCTCGCCACCGACGAAGACCGCGAGGGAGAAAGCATCGCCTGGCACCTGACCGAAGTGCTGAAACCGCGCGTACCGGTGCGGCGTATGGTCTTCCACGAGATCACACGCGAGGCTATTGACCAGGCCTTGCACGATTGCCGCGAGGTGGATGCCCAACTGGTCGAAGCGCAAGAAACGCGCCGCATCCTCGACCGATTGGTCGGGTACACGGTTTCGCCGTTGCTGTGGAAGAAGGTCGCGCCCGGGCTTTCAGCGGGGCGTGTGCAGTCGGTGGCCGTGCGTGTGTTGGTGAACCGCGAACGGGAACGCCGCACTTTCCAATCCGGTGCGTATTGGGATTTGCGCGCGCTGTTGGCCGCGGAGGACGTGGAGTTCAGCGCGCAATTGGTCACACTGGGCGGCGTGCGGTTGGCAACCGGCAAAGATTTCGACGAGAATACCGGACGTATTCAGCAGGGGAAAAAAGTTGTCTTGCTGGACGAGACCCAAGCGCGCACGCTGGCCGAGCGTTGGCAGGCCGCGCCCTGGGTCGTGCGCAGCGTCAGCGTGCGCGACCAAAGACGCTCACCGGCCCCCCCCTTCACCACGTCTACTTTGCAGCAAGAAGCCAACCGCAAATTGAGCTTTTCCGCGCGCCAAACGATGCGCGTGGCGCAGCGACTTTACGAGCGCGGCCTCATTACGTACATGCGCACGGACTCGGTGCATTTGGCACAACAAGCCCTGGACGCGATCCGGCAACGGGTGCGCGAACAGTACGGCGCGGACTACCTCAGCCCAAAGCCACGCCAGTATCGCACCAAGTCCAAAGGCGCACAGGAAGCCCACGAAGCGATCCGCCCTGCCGGTCACCGGATGCCGACCGCCGACGAGTTGAAGTTGGAAGGGGCGGAATACGCACTTTACGATTTGATCTGGAAGCGCACGGTCGCTACACAGATGGCCGACGCGCGTTTGCGACTGACCACTGTGCTGGTTGCGGTGGAAGAAGCCGAATTCCGCGCCAGCGGCAAAGAAATCGTCTTCCCGGGTTTCTTCCGCGCCTATGTGGAAGGTGCGGACGACCCTGCCGCACGCCTCGACGATCAGGAATCGCTGCTGCCTCCGTTGCGTGAAGGGCAGGCGGTGGACTGCCGCAAGGTGGAGCCGGTGCGCCACGAAACCAAGCCGCCCGCGCGTTACACCGAGGCGACGTTGGTCAAGGCGTTGGAAAGCGAGGGCATCGGTCGCCCCAGCACCTACGCCACCATCATCAGCACTATCCAGGATCGCGGCTATGTGATCAAGTCCGGTCGGCAGTTGGTGCCCACCTTTACCGCGTTTGCGGTCAATCACCTGCTGGAGCAACATTTCCCCGACTTGGTGGATTTGCGCTTCACGGCGCAAATGGAGCAAGTGCTCGACGACATCGCCGCCGGACAAGCGCACGGAGTGCCCTATTTGCGCGAATTTTTCCTCGGCGAAACCGGATTAGAAGGCCAGGTGCAACGCAAAGATCAAGAAGTCGATCCGCGCAGTGTACACGCGCTGGAACTGCCCGCGATCAACGCACGGGTGCGCGTGGGACGTTACGGGGCATACTTGGAGCAGGAACACGACGGGCAAATCGTGCGTGTTTCCTTATCGGATACCATGCCCCCTGCTGAACTGACCGACGAAGTCGCCTTGCAACTTTTGCAGGAAAAGGCCAGTGGCCCCAAGCCGCTCGGCTATCATCCCCAGACGGGCAAGCCGGTTTTCGTGCTCAAAGGCCCTTACGGCCCGTATGTGCAGTTGGGGGAAAACGGTGAGGACAAGACCCAAAAACCGCACCGCGTTTCGTTGCTCAAGGGCATGAAACCGGAGGACGTGACCTTGGAGCAGGCGTT
>CAZZNC010000441.1:0-2715 GCA_964655405.1 uncultured Anaerolineaceae bacterium
CAATACGTATCCGTGCGCGTTCATTCATTGCTCGTCTCCTTCTGCTCGCGCTCGGCTGTTTCTGCGGCCCAAGTGACCACAACTTCCGTTCCTTGCCCAGGCATACTGGTGAGGTGAAGCTGCGCGCCAACGGCTTGGGCACGTTCTTGCATGATGCGCACGCCGAGGTGATCTTTGGGAATGCGACGAATATCGAAGCCGCGTCCGTTGTCCGTTATGGATAGTTTGACCTGGTTTTCGTCGCTGTGCAATGTCACCGCAATTTTGTTCGCTTCTGCGTGTTTGACGATATTGTTCAGCGCCTCCTGGGCGATGCGATAGAACACCACACGCACATCGGGCGGCAACGTGCTCTGTTCCACGATGGAAAGCGCAATCGGCACGCTCACACGGCTGCTGAAGGCTTCGATCAAATGCTTCAGCAAATCGCTCAGCGGTGTTCCGAACAAAGCTGAAGGCCGCAGCTCCAACAGCAAAGTCCGCATCTCAGCTTGCGCGCCTTTGGTCAACAAGTGTATCTGCTCCAAATCGGCGCGCAGCTCTACAGTAGAAGTGTGGTTCTGATCCAACTTGCGCAATAACATCTCGGCCAGCAACTTGGCCGAAAATAGCGTCTGACTGACGGCATCGTGCAAATCGCGTGCCAAGCGCTGGCGTTCCTCTTGCGCGGCCAACGCTTGCGCTTGTTCGTAAAGTTGCGCATTTTGTATGGCAACCGAAATACGCACGGCCAAGAGCTGCAAGAATTCGAAAACTTCCGGCGTGAAACGGTCTGGATCGCGTGTTTCCAAGCTCAAAACGCCGATGAAACGATCGCGCACGGCCAAGGGCAACACCATCTGCGCGCGCACATCGGGGTGCACCGCCACATAGTCGGGGTCTTGGCTCACATCCAACACCAGAAGCGGGGCCTGTTCCCGAATAACCCGCCCGATGATACCTTGCGAGCGCAAAATACGCTGGCCGGAGAGACTGGCATAGCTCCCAATGGTGCGGATCACTTGCACCCCTTCGTCTTCTGCCAACGCGATCAACCCCATGTCCGCCAAACTCAAGCGCACGGCAGCGTCCAGCGCAATTGTCAAGACGTATTGGATGTCCAGGTTGCGCGTCAATTCTCCATCCACACGGCGTAACGTTGCCAAACGGTCATGGGCACGCTGCAAAGCTTCTTCGGTCTGCTTTTGCGGGGTGATGTCCCGCGAGATTGTGCCCACGATGTACCCTTGTTCGGTTTTGATGGGGAAAGCCATTTGCTGGTGCGTGCGAATCGACCCGTCCCGATGTTGCACATGCGCTTCTATCAGCCGCCCCAACCAGGACGCATCGCCGGTGCGGAAAACTTCCATCCACATCTCGCGTAGCTCTTCACGGCGGGCAGGCTGTTGGTGTTCGGGCAGTTGCGAGGTGAATTGCACATCCCAAATGAAGTGCCCCAGGGCCTCTTCTTCTGGAACGCCGGAAATGCGGACCTGGCCGTGATTCCATTCGATGATGCGCCCGTTCTCGTCAATTAGCACAATGCCGTCGTAGGACTGTTCCACAATCCCGCGAAACTTGCGTTCGCTGGCGCGCAAATCTTCTTCGACCCGACGCCTCTGCGTCACGTCCATGATCGTACCCAACAAGCGCACAAGGCGACCGCGCGGCCCGTAAAGCGCCTTGCCGCGAATCATAAACCAATGTTCCCTGCCGTCCGGCAGGAACATGCGATACTCTCCGGTGAACTCCGGAACACGCCCTTCGATGTGGTCTAACAATGCAGCGACCAAACCCGCCACGTCTTGCGGGAGAATATCGGCGGCGTGCCCCGAAACGTTGTTCAGGCTGTACGGGCCAAAAACGCTATCGTCGATGTGAAACTCGCCCGTGTTCGCGTTCCAGTCCCAAACACATACGCGCGCCGCACGGGTTGCCAGTTCGAAACGTTCGCGGCTGTGACGCAAGGCCGCTTCCATGCGCCGACGGGGGGTGATGTCGCGCGTGATGCCCAACAATTCCGTCGGGCGGCCTTCCCCGTCCAAGAGCGGCGTCAAGGTGGATTCTGTCCACACCAACAAGCCATCTTTGCGGTAAATTTGCATTTCGATGGTCATCGAAGGGATGAGTTCGCCGGGTTTGCGTTTGGCAACCTCGCGCACCATTTCGCCGACTTTTCGCCTCATCCGCTCGTAGGATTCCGGCGCCAACAAATGACGGGGAGAGAGCGTCAAAACCTCTTCCACGCTGTAGCCAAACAAGCGTTGCGCCGCAGGGCTGATGTAGGTATAGGTTTCGTCTAACGCAGCGATCCAAATGGTATCGGTGGCGTTTTCCGCCAAAATCCGATAACGCGCTTCACGGTGCGCGATCTCTTGGGCTTGGCGCTGTGTCTGCTCAAAAAGCGCCGCGTTCGCCAGCAACAACGCCGTTTGACGCGCGAAAACTTCGAGCAAGGCTATTTTGGCAGGGGAAAGCCGCGTGCCGCACCATGCATAGAGCGCCCCATAAGACTCGCCATACCAACGGAAGGGGATCACCACTTCCCCATCGCCGGCCACCACATGGTCGTTTTCCAACGCTTGTTGCACCAAAGCGCGCCCGCGCCCAACTTGGAGCGACAAGGTGCCCGTCTGACGTGGTGGGTGCATATACGCGCGTTGTAGTTGGGCGCCATCCTCGTCCCACAGCCAAAATTCGGCGTGCGAGCAATACAACAAGTGGCACAAATCTTCG
>CAZZNC010000442.1:0-2701 GCA_964655405.1 uncultured Anaerolineaceae bacterium
ATCCGTGATCCGTATTCAAGTTCCCTCCGGCGACGATCCACCTTACGCGCTGGACGACAACAAAATCTATGTGCGCGATGAAGCAGAGACCAACTTGGCCGTGCGCGACGAGATCGTGCAGTTGGTGCGGCAAAATTTGGCGCGACGCGGGGAACTTCGCAAAAGCAAGAAAGCTGCCGCTGCCGAAGAAAAAACGCCCACCGAAGCAACCAACGGCAAAGCCGCCTCCAACAAAATCAAAGCGCCGCGCACCGGTGTTGAGATCATCGGCACGGAACAACGCAAGGGCGTCAAATATCACATCATGCGCGATCTGCGCAACGGCAATGTGGTCAAGAACGTAACGCGCTCGTCGGCGCGCAAGCTGTGGCATTATGCCATTTCGGAAAAAGAGGCCAACCCCGTGCAGCCGGACAAAGTGCAATGGCACGGGGACATCGGGCTGTGGAAACGCTACAAACGGGGCGGCACCACGCGCTACGATTTGGTGCAGCGCGAAAACGGCGAGTTGCGCGTTTACTACGGCGTGACCTACGAGGGGATGCACGGCCCCTGGCAAGAGTTCGCCAGCGAAGAGGAATAATCGCACCGAACACAGGCGGCGCGCGACCATGCTCACCACACAAAGAACGCGCCAAGCGCGCTGGGAGGCTTGGGGGCTGGCAGCGATCGTGCTGCTGGCCGCCACCTTGCGGCTGGGCTGGCCGCGCATCAGCGAGTTTAAGCGCGACGAGGCCAACATGGCGCGCGCGGCGCTGGACGTGGCGCGCGGACGTGACTTGCCGTTGCTGGGGCTGAGTTCCTCGGTGAATCTCCCCAACTCGCCGCTGAGTGTGTACCTCTTCGCGCCGCCCTTTGCGCTCAGCAATGACCCAACGGCAGCGGTGCTGTGGGTGGGCGCGCTCAACGTGCTGGCCGTGGCGCTGAGTTGGGCGCTGGTGCGGCGCTTTTACGGGGCGCGGGCGGCTTGGGTGACAGGGCTGCTGTATGCGGCCAGCCCCTGGGCGGCGATCTTTTCGCGCAAGATTTGGGCGCAAGACCTGCTGCCGCCGTTTATCGTGGCGGCGGTGGGACTGGGGCTGCTCGGCGAGTTGGAGGGGCGGCGCTGGGGGCGGCGGCTGCACCTGTTGACGCTGGCGCTGGCCGTGCAAATCCACTACGCGGCCTTCACACTGCTGCCGCTGAGCGTCTGGTGGCTATGGCGCGCCTGGCGGCGCGGTCACAAACGCGACGTGCTTTGGGGCGTGGGACTGGCGGCGGCCAGTTTTGCGCCCTTTGCGTTGGGATTGGCGCGGGCAGGGTTGCTCGCCCCTCACACGTTGCGCGAGCGTCTGGCCGCCAGCGACACGCACCCCGCACACGTGCTCAGCACCACCGCGCTCGACCACGCGCGTTTGCTCATCGCGGGGCAAGACATCCACGCGCTGGCAGGGCCGCAACAGTTCCGCGCTTATCTGGCGCGCGTGCCGGACGTGTTCCCGCTGTTCTGGGCAATCCCTGTGGGCGTGCTGCTCGGTGCGGCATGGTTGGCGTGGCGGCTGAAGCGGCACACGTCCCCGTGCCCCGCCGCCGACGGCGCGCTGCTCGCGTGGCTGGTGCTGCCGGTGCTGGCCTTCAGCTATGAGTGGGTGGAAATGACACCCCACTACCTGATCCCGCTCATGCCTGCCGCGTATGCTCTGTGTGGAATCGCAGCAACGCGCGCATGGAATGCCCTACGCGGGCGCATACTGCGCGCGGTAGGGCCGGTGGCGCTGCTCACGCTAGTTGGGATGCAGATGGGCGTTTTCGGGGCGCTGTTGCGCTTTGTGGACACGCACAGCACGCCCGGGGGCTTCGGGACGCCGCTGCACTATCTGCTGGACGTGCGCCGCGCCGTCTTAGAACGCGATCCGTCGTCCGTGTTGGTGGTCGGCACGGGCGAGGTCGCGCCCTACGACGAAGCGCCCGCCGTCTGGGGCGTGTTGCTGGACGATGTGCCGCTGCTGCGCTTTGTGGATGGCCGCCGCACGGTGGTTATCCCCACCACGCCAAGCCTGAAGCTGGTGGACTGGCAGCCGGACTTGTGGGCATGTGACGCAGCGTGCAAAGCTGAAGGGGAACAATGGCCGCGCCGCGACGGTGAGCCGCCCTACGTGCTGCGCGCCGCGCCCTCGGCGGACGCTTACACCTGGACACCGCTGGAGACGCCCGCCCGCCTGGAAAACGGCGCGGAGCTGCTCGGCTGGGCGCGCGAGGATGACGCGCTGCTGCTGGTATGGCGGCTGGGCGGGCCGGTGGCGGTGGACTATCAGGCGTTCGTGCACGCGCTGGACGCCGAGGGGCGCAAACTGGCGCAAGCCGACCGCCCCACCTGGCACGGGCGCTATTGGCGCGCGGGGGACGTGTTGCTGTTGCGCTTCCCGCTGAGCGTGCCGCCGGAAAGCGCGGTGCTCTTCGTGGGCATGTACACCGTGACGCCGAGCGCCGAGGGCGTGCAATATCACAACGCGGCGCTGGTGGACGCGCAAGGCGCGTACCTGGCACAGGGGATCACTGTGCCGCTCACGCCGTAACGCTCAGCGGGGTGTATTCGAATCTGGGGGCAGCGCGCCGTCACGGCACGAGGTGTTCACCCGCAACAGACACTCGCAGGCAGGGCACACCAGCGCAGCAAGGCGCGCGCAGCGCGGCTTGCTGGAGGTGCAGATACCATATTGAA
>CAZZNC010000443.1:0-2699 GCA_964655405.1 uncultured Anaerolineaceae bacterium
CGCCCAACGTCTCCGCAAGTAGTTCAGCGCCAAAGTGACCGCCTCATTGAGCACAATCGGCTCCAGGTGAATATCGTGGGTGCGCGCCAGTTGACGGATGTTGTCTATGGACTCTTCCAGGCGTCCAATCGCCTGCACCGCCATATTGGAAAGGCGCAACTGAACGGGCGAACCGTCGTCGTTCAGGTCTTCAGCCAACATGGAAAGCGCGGATTTCACCTGCAAGAGCGGCGTGCCCAGCTCATGCGAAACATTGGCGATGATGTCGGACTTCAGCGCCTCGATTTCGCCTGCTCGCTGCGCCAAGCGTTGGATTTGCCCGTCAAAGCGGTGCTTCAGCCGCAGCAGCGTTTCCAACCAGCGTTCAAACTCCAAGCGGCTGGACGGCCAGGGCAGCACCACGTCCACTTGCGAACATTCGACGGTCTGGTGCTCGTCGAACGCCCGATAGTCTACCAACAACACCAGGGGAATGAAACTCATTTGCGGGGAATGTTTGATCTTCTCGCAAAGCCACTCGCCGCTGGCTGCGTACAATTGTTGACCCAACACCACCAAATCCGGCTGGCGGTCATAAAGTGTCTGGAGCGTTTGGCGGTCGGCGTGGGTAACAAGCACCGTATAGCCGTTCTGCTCCAACATACGGCGTACCTGCTGCGTGAACGGCACATCGCTATCTGCGACCAACACCGTCGGCGGACGGGGTTCGCCGCCAGACATTGAGGGGTCGGTTGTAAGCTCCGATTGGATAGACACGCGAGCCGATCCTCCGCTGTTGAGTCGGGCACTTTACATCCTTGATTGTACCCCATGGGGGTACGCCATAAAAGCTGCATTTGGTGCGAAATTGCTTTGGGAATGATTATAGTTTTGCGCTTTCACCACAGCCACGAGGGGCGGATTGCGTTATAATCTGCCCGTGCGACGCGGGGCTGCTTCACCGCTCTGCTGCGCCAAGACAATAGCAACTATCTAGTGAGGTGTTATGTGAGCGATCAAAAGCTGCATGATGAGGTCATGGCCGCCCTGGGGACTGTGATCGAGCCGGAGTTGGGTCAGGACTTGGTCTCGCTGAACATGATCCGCCATTTGACCGTTGACGATGCGGGAACGGTGCGGTTTACCGTGATGTTGACCACACCCGCCTGCCCGCTCCAAGACCAGATTCGGCAGGAAGCCGAACAAGCCGCGCGGCGTGTGAAAGGCGTGCAAGACGTGGAAGTGACGTTGGACTCCAACGTGCCCGTTGACCCGCGCATCTTTGGCCGGCTGAACTTGCCCATTCGCAGCATCATTGCCATCAGCAGCGGCAAAGGTGGCGTGGGCAAAAGCACGGTGGCAACCAATTTAGCGGTGGCGCTGGCGCAAAGCGGCACGCGCGTCGGGCTGATGGACGCGGACATTTTGGGGCCGAACATTCCCAAGATGTTGGGGCTTGGCTTTGCCCAGCCGAAAGTGTCACCGGAACGCAAGTTGATCCCCTTCGAGGTTTTCGGCTTGCAGGTGATGAGCATGGGCTTTTTGGCCGACCCGAACCAAGCCATGATCTGGCGCGGCGCCATGTTGCACGGAGCCATTCGGCAGTTCTTCGAGGACGTGGCTTGGGGGGAACTCGACTATATGGTGGTGGACTTGCCCCCGGGGACGGGCGACGCGCAACTCAGCTTGGCGCAGTCCGTGCCACTGACCGGCGCGATCATCGTCACGCAGCCGCAAAGCGTGGCCGTGGACGATGCACGGCGCGGCCTGGCAATGTTCGAAAAGCTGGACGTGCCGATTATCGGCGTGGTGGAAAATATGGCCGGCCCGCTCTTCGGTGAAGGCGGCGGCGAAAAGTTTGCACAGGAACGGGGCGTCCCCTTCCTGGGACGTATTCCGTTGGAAGCAAGCGTGCGCGAAGGTGGCGACACGGGGCAACCTGTGGTCGCTTATGCGCCAGATTCCGAAGTGGGACAGGCGTTTCATCGGGTCGTGCAGCAGATCGCCGCGCGCGTGAGCGTGTTGCTGCTGGAAGAAAAACCCTCGATCCCGTTGAAGATCGTCAAATGAAATTTGGGCGCGGCGAGGAAGGGGCGTGCTGACGCGGGGGCGTTGCCCCCGCACCCCCATCAGGGGCCGCCAGCCCCTGAACCCCGCCGCGCAAACGCTGGCGCGTTTGACGCGGCACAGAGCGCGCCGAACCGCTGACGGCACCCCCCGCCAGCCGCTGAGGAACACGCGCCGGAACGGAGGCGGCGCGCACGTCGCCCGCCGACTCGCCACTTTCGCGGCGGTCGGCGACCTCGCGCGCGCCGCCTTGTGCACGGGAACGCCTATTGCCGTGCCCCCAGTGCTCGGCTACAATCCAAGCCAACATAGGAGAGAGCTATAGATGCTACATGGCGTACTCGTAGACCTCGTGCCCTGGACGCAAGCGGTCGAAGATCGCATAGTGGGCTGGATGAACGGCGCTTTGGCCGAATGGTGGTTGGAAGATCGTCTGCTGACGCGCTCGGCGCGTCGACGTTGGAACGAAGAATACTTCGCGCGCCGCCAGAACAACGACGCCTTTTTCGGTATCCAGGCCAAAGACGGAGAACTGATCGGCATTTTCGGCTTAGCGGAGATCAATGCCACGCACCGCTACGCGGAAGTGGGCGCGGGTATCGGCGAGCCGGACTATTGGAGCGGCGGTTTTGGCTCGGACGCGATGCTGTTGA
>CAZZNC010000444.1:0-2698 GCA_964655405.1 uncultured Anaerolineaceae bacterium
GGTTTAGACCCCCCAAGCGGCAAGTTACGCCCGACGTGAAGTACAACAATGTGCACGTCGAAATGTTCATCAACCGCATGATGCACGGTGGCAAGAAGAGCACCGCACGGCGCATCATGTATCAGGCTTTCGAGATTGTCCAGGAACGCATGAAGCGCGATCCCGTAGAGATCTTCGAGCAAGCGTTGCGCAATGCAACGCCTGTGCTGGAAGTCAAGCCCCGTCGTGTGGGTGGCTCTACGTATCAAGTGCCGGTGGAAGTCGAACCGGCGCGCGCGTTGTCCCTGGCGATGCGTTGGTTGCTGGCCGCCGCGCGTGCCCGTCACGGGCGCAGCATGGCCGACAAACTGGCCGCCGAACTCATGGACGCAGCTAACGGACAGGGCGCGGCCATCAAGAAAAAGGACGACACGCACCGTATGGCCGAAGCCAACCGCGCGTTCGCCCATTATCGCTGGTAAACGAGGCTGCAATAGGACGTTATGGCGAAGAAAACCACCATCTCCCGCCCGCTTGACCTGGAAAAGGTGCGCAATATCGGCATCATCGCCCATATTGACGCGGGGAAAACAACAACGACCGAGCGCGTGCTCTATTACGCCGGTCGCATTCACCGCATGGGCGAAGTGCACGACGGCGCGGCTACGACCGACTACATGGACCAGGAAAAAGAACGCGGGATCACCATCACCGCCGCCGCTGTCACAGCGTTTTGGCGCGGATGCCAAATCAACATCATCGACACCCCTGGGCACGTGGACTTTACCGCTGAAGTGCAGCGCAGTCTGCGTGTGTTGGATGGTGGGGTGGTGGTTTTCGACGGCGTGGCAGGCGTCGAGCCGCAGTCCGAAACGGTCTGGCGGCAAGCCAACGATTACCACGTCCCGCGCATCTGCTTTGTCAACAAGCTGGACCGCGTCGGCGCGGATTTTCACCGTTGCGTCGGGATGATCGTGGAACGGCTCAACGGCAACCCCGTGTCTGTGCAGCTCCCCTACGGGGAAGGCCAAGACTTCAACGGCATCATTGATTTGATGAAGATGGAGTTGGTCACCTACGGGGACGATTTGGGCACGGCTATCGAGCATCACGACGTGCCGGAAGACTACCGCGAACTGGCAGAAGCTGCCCGCGCCGAGATGATCGAAAAGATTGTCGAGACTGATGACACGCTCACCGAGAAGTACCTCGGTGAAGAGCCGATCAGTAACGGTGAGCTGATCGCAGCCTTACGCGCGGCGACGGTTTCCGGCGAAGTGCAGCCGGTGCTGTGCGGTTCGGCGCTGCGCAATCGCGGTGTGCAAATGTTGCTGGATGCGGTCGTGGACTACCTGCCCTCACCTTTGGATATTCCCCCCATTCGGGGGACGAACCCCAAGACCGACGAGGTCGAAGTCCGTCACCCTTCCGACGACGAGCCGCTTGCGGCTTTGGTCTTCAAGATTGTGACCGACCCGTTTGTGGGGCGGCTGGCGTTTTTCCGCGTCTATTCGGGTGTAATCAAAGCCGGTTCCACCGTGCTCAATTCCACCAAGAGCCGCAAGGAACGCATCGGGCGTGTTGTGCGCATGTTCGCCGACCGCCGCGAAGACGTGGAAGAAGTGCACGCCGGCGACATCGCCGCCACGCTGGGGCTGAAGGCCACCTTCACCGGTGAGACGCTTTCGGCCATGCACGCGCCGATTGTGTTGGAACAAATCGAGTTCCCTGAGCCGGTGATTTCGGTCGCTATCGAGCCGAAGACGAAGGCCGACCAGGACAAGATGAGCTTGGCGCTGCAAAAGTTAGCGGAAGAAGACCCGACCTTTGTGGTGCGCGTGGACGAGCAAACCGGCCAAACGCTGATCTCCGGCATGGGCGAGCTGCACCTCGAAGTGCTCGTGACGCGCATGTTCCGCGAGTTCAACGTGGACGCGCGTGTGGGCAAACCGCGCGTAGCCTACCGCGAGACGGTCACGCGGGCTGCACGCGGCGAAGGGCGCTTTGTGCGTCAAACCGGCGGCAGTGGGCAATACGGCCATGCCATCATCGAGATCGAACCCTTGCCGGCAGATGTCGAAGGGGATGTCGTGATCGAGAACAAGGTCGTCGGCGGTGCGATTCCCAAAGAGTTCATCTCTTCGGTGCGGACCGGAATCAAAGAAGCGGCCCAAAGCGGCGTAGTGGCCGGTTATCCGGTGACGCGCGTGCGGGTTGCCATCTTGGACGGGTCTTACCACGAGGTGGACTCTTCCGATTTGGCCTTCAAGGTGGCCGGTTCAATGGCGCTCAAAGACGCTGTGCAACGCGGACGCCCGATTTTGCTCGAACCATTTATGCGCGTGGAAGTCGTCGTGCCCGAAGAGTACGCGGGCGACGTGATCGGCGATCTTTCGGCGCGGCGCGGCAACATCGGTGGTGTGGAAGCGCGCCCAGACGGTGTAACGTCCATTCGGGCGGAAGTGCCGTTGGGTGAGATGTTCGGCTACGCGACCAATTTGCGCAATATGTCGCAAGGGCGCGGCAGCTTCACGATGGAATTTGAAAAGTACGAGCCTGTGCCCGAAAGCCTGATGCAAGAGATCATTCGCGGCGGGCGCTAAGACGAGCCACAGGCGCAAGCCTGGCGCATGTCGCCAGAGCATGAGTACACTCAGGAGGCATCATGTCCAAGGGGAAATTTGAGCGGACGAAGCCCCATGTGAACGTGGGGACAATC
>CAZZNC010000445.1:0-2690 GCA_964655405.1 uncultured Anaerolineaceae bacterium
GTTGCTCGCGTGGGTCGCCAACCACGAACGCACCCGCCAACGCTTCCGCCGCATTTGGTGGATCGACGAACCGGCGCATTTGGAGCAAACGTTGGCGCTGGTGCTGGGCTTGCCGCACGCGCTCGCCGAACCCGATCCGGTCAAGCGGCGCGCCTGGCTCGCCGAGCGGCTGGACGACCACACGCTGCTGATCGTGGACAACCTCACGCCGGAAGATCCGCTGCTGGACGTGTTGCCGGAGCTGAGCGAACACGTGCTCGCCGCTTTCGAGACCGTGCCCGCGCCACTCGATCCTGAAAATCCGCCGCCGGAAGACCCGCCTGGGCAGGTAACGCTGCGCGCCCTGGACGACAGCGCCGCCATTGACGCGCTGGCCGCGCACGGCGGCATTGCGGACACGCGCCGTTTGCGCGGGCAACTGCTGCGGCTGGCGACCGCGCTGGGCCACCACCCCTACGCGCTGATGCTGGCCGGTCGTCTGTTGCACCACGACGGGCTGACGCTCGACGAACTGGAAGACTTGCTGGCGGTGGAGCGGCTCGACGCGCCGGAGGAAACGCCCGACGACGAGGCCGCCGACGCCCCGCCGGAACTGCCCAGCCTCAACCGCGCGCTGGACGTTTCGCTGGCCGCCCTGCCGCGTGACTACCGCCGCCTTTTCGACGCTTTCGCCGCCTTCCCGCGCACGGGCGCGCCCTTCGAGGGGCTTTGCCACGTGGCGCGGCTCACCAATCCGCTGACCGCGCGGCGTGGGCTGCGCATGTTGGAGGCTTACGGCTTCGTGGTGCGCGACCACCGCGACCCGGACCGCTACACCGCGTACCCGATGGCCTACGCGCGCGCCCTGGCCGCCGAAGACACCCATCCCGCCCAGAGCAAACGCGGCAAGGCCGCGCGCACCTGGGCGCTGCGCCACGCCCGCGCGCACGCCGACGATCCGTTGGCGCTCTACCGCGCGGAAAGCGCGCTGCTGGCCGCCTGGCAAGACGCGCGCCGCTACGGGGCGGAGCACGTCGCCGCGCCGCTGGAAGAGGCATTGGGCCCGTATTTGTGCGAGTACGTGCCCGAATACGCCGAAGTGCGCGACGCGCCGCCAACCCCTCTGCGCGGGGAACGGCAGGAAGCGGCCCATTTGACCCAATACGGCTTGGAGCTGACCGACCAGGGCGCTTACCATGCCGCCGAGGAGGCGCTCACGCGGGCACTGGCGCTGCGCCACGAGCACGACAGCGCGCACGCGGTCGCCGAAAGCGAGGTTGCCCTGGCGCGGCTGTATGACATGCTGGGGCGGCACGCCGAGGCGCTGGACTTGCTGCTGAGCGCGGCGGAGCGCGTCTACGCGCTGGGCGCGGAAAGCTCGCTGAGCGTGGTGCGGCGCGGGCTGGCGCGCGTCTACCGCCACCTGGGGCGGCTGGCGGAGGCGTTGGAAGTGCTCGACGACGCGCCGGAAGCGCACGCCGAACGTGCCCTGATCTTGCGCGCACAGGGGCACTACACCGCCGCCGTTGAAGAACTGGCGCTCGCCGAGGGCAGCACGCCCTACGACCGCGCGGAAATTTTGCTGTTGGCCGGTCGCTACGACGAGGTGCTCGCCACGCTGGAAGGCCAGGAAGACGCCGCCTCGCTCCAGTTGCGCGCCCAAGCCTATCATTTGCTGGGACGCACTGAGGACGCAATCCGTTGCACGCGGCAGGCCCTGGAGCTGTTGGACGAGGACGCCCAAGCTTCCACCGACCGACGGGCGCGCGTCCATGCGCTGCGCGGGCTGGGCGCGGCCTTGGCCTACGCGGCGCTGCAAGGGCGCGGCGACTTTGACGCAGCACGCGAGGCGCTCCAAGCCGCCCTGACGCTCTGCCGCCAAGCCCCCACGCCCGATCCGGCACAAATGGGCGGGGTGTTGCGCTTGTTGGCAGCGGTGCATCTGGCGGCAGGTGACCCGCAAACGGCGACCCGAGTAGCCCAAGACGCGCTGACCCAACTGCGTCTGACCGAAACGCCCGAAGAGACCGCCGACGCTTGCCGCACGTTGGGGCGGGCGCTGTGGCGCTTGCGGGACTGGGCGGGCGCGCTGGAAGCGTTCCAGGGCGAGGTGGAACACGCGCAAAGCGTCCCCGAACGCGACGAGGGGCGTATCGGCGTGGCGTTGCACCACCTGGCGGACGCTTACCGCATGACCGGCGAGCCGGAGCGCGCCATCGCCAACTATCGGCTGGCGCTGACGCACAAAGACCCCACCGCCGACCCCTTCGGCTACCTGGTCACGCAATTGGCGCTGCACGAGGCACTTTTGGAAGCCGGGCGCGTCGTGCAAGCGTTGGATCTGTCCCAAGAGATCGTGGATCACCTGGCGCGCCAAGCCCAACCCGACCTGGCCCAATACGGCTATGCGCAGGCCGTGCGCGCGCGCACGCAAAAGCTGGCCCAACGCCCGATCCGCGCGCGCCAGTCCTTGAGCGAGTGGACGAGGGCGCTGGCCGCCCGCCGTGACGAGGCCGTCGCCGACCCACGCCCCGCGCTGCGCACGCTGACGCTGGGCTTGACGGTGCGCTCGCTGCTGACCGAAGGGCGTCCCGCGCTGGCCCAACCGCTCGCCGAGGCGAACGTGGCCGAAACCGCCGAGCACTTTCCGAACGCGCCCGCCGCCTGGGCAGCCATGCGCGACCTGGGCGAAACGTACCTGGCGCTCGACC
>CAZZNC010000446.1:0-2686 GCA_964655405.1 uncultured Anaerolineaceae bacterium
GTCATGCGGGCACTTTTCGGCCTGCCTATCAAGCGGCAGTGCGTTTTTTCAACGCCTGCCGCTTGGCGCTGGTGTATGAGCCGGAAAGTATCAGAGCACGACCTAGTTGTCCAGGAGAGAATGTGCCATGTTTTATCGTTTAGCGCTCGTTTTGGCGTTGCTGGCTGCAGCGCTGGGAGCTTTTCCTGCTCTGCCCGCCCACGCTCAAACTTCCTACACTCCGCGTGTTGAATGGGCGGAGTGCCCCTTTGCGATCCCTGCCGGAGAGGTGGCCGGAGAAGCCATCCAATGTGGCTATTTGATCGTGCCGCAGGATCGCGCTGAACCTCAGGGAAAGCAGGTGCGTTTGGCCTTTGCCATCTTGCGCAGCACCAGCGCCAACCCCGCGCCCGATCCGGTGATCTATTTGGAGGGCGGCCCGGGCGGGAGCGCGCTTACAGGCTTGGAGCAGTGGTTGTACGTGGGCTTTCGTGCTACGCGGGACTTTGTGCTCTTCGACCAACGCGGCATGGGCTATTCGTCCCCGCGTTTGTACTGTTGGGAAACGGATGCGCTGTCCGGTGAGAACGCGGCTTTTATGTACCCCAGCGCCTTGATGGAGGATGATCCGGACGCCTACTCGCAGGCTTTGCGCCAGTGCAAAGCGCGCTTGGAACGTGAAGAAGGCGTAGATTTGCACGACTACACCAGCGCCGCCAGCGCCGCAGATATTGCAGATTTGCGCGTGGCGCTCGGCTACGAACAGGTGAACCTGTACGGGATTTCCTACGGCACGCGCCTGGCACTGACCGTCATGCGCGATCACCCTGAGGGGATCCGTAGCGTGATGTTGGATTCTACCTATCCCCCCCAAGTGGACGCCTACGAGTTGGGTGGGCAAGCTGCTTATCGTGCGTTCCATCACCTTTCTGAGGTTTGCGCGGCTGATTCTGCGTGCCATGCCGCTTATCCTGATGTGGAAGCCCGCTTGGTGCAATGGGTGCAGCGCTGGAACGACAGTCCGGCTCACCTGGACGCTTTGGATATGGATGTGAGCGGTGACGATGTGCTCTATGCGCTCTTCGACGCCATGTATGGGGTAGACGTAATTCCGTATCTGCCGCGTTTGATCTACGAGGCCAGCGGGGGAAATTACGATTTGCTGATCCGTTTGCTCGATGAGGACTTGGGATACGAGGACTTGCCCGACGACACATCGAACGACGCGATTTCGTTCTTGGATGCCCTGCTGGAACAAGCCAATTCACTGGACGCCGACGCCTATCAGACGTTCGAGGATGAGCTTTTGCGATGGTCGGCAGGGGATTGGGAGGCGTTGCGCGCCCTGATCCAAGACACGTTTTTGCCCCAAAACGCGGCAACGTTGCTTGCTCAACTTGACGCGCTCAGTCCGCAAGAATTGGCGCTGATAGCGTCTTATTGGGAAGGCGAAGGCGAATTGCCAGACGACACACAGGGCGCGTTTGACGCTATCGAATGCAACGAAGAGCTGCCCTTCAATTCATGGGATGATGCCACCCGTGAAAATCAACAGATGCCGGCGGCTTTTCGTAACATCGCCACAACGACCTTCCAAGCGCAACGAGACGCCTGCGCGGTCTGGTTGGACGCCCAGCCGGACCCGCGCGAAGACTTGCCCGTCGTCAGCTACATTCCTACGCTCGTCTTGGCCGGTGAGTTCGACCCTGTCACCCCGCCAGAATGGGGACGGGATACCACGCGCACCTTGCCCAACAGCACCTTTTTGGAATTCCCCGGCCTCACGCACGGTGTCATTGACGGCGGGGACTGTCCGCAAAGCATCATGCAAGCGTTCCTAGACGCGCCCGGTGCGCCGGTGGATACTTCTTGCATCGCGCAAATGCCCGCCATGAGTTTCGTGCTGCCCTAAGTTCGTTTATAATTCCTGCATACTGTGCTGCTGCGCCTAGAAGCCATCGGGGAACGGTGTAACGCGCGTTTCTTGCGCGGCTTCAATAGGCGCGGCAGCGAGTGTGCCCGTAATCAATAGCTGAGGGTGGTGCGGCCAAGAAGGTCACGCCGAAGGGATTGGGACGATGTTGTTGTGTCCGCATTGTGGTTATGAGAACCGTGCCGGTTCGATTTATTGTGAACGTTGTGGGGTGGCCTTAGTGCCTGTGCCACTTTCTACGCGCAAATTGGAAGACGCCAGCGCCGGAGGAAGCACGGACCAACTCGGCGCGGACGACGTGGTCATTTTGCAAGTTGAAAATGACGAGACGCCGATTCTGGTGCAGATGCGTCGGGAAGTGGTTTTGGGGCGTGTGACCGATGCGCAAGACGACGAGCATACGTACATCAATTTGCTGCCCTACGGCGCCGACGAAATGGGTGTTTCGCGCCGTCATGCGCGCTTGTTACGCGAAGATCGCGCCGTCTATGTGCTCGACCTCAACAGCACCAACGGCACGCGCCTTAATGGTGAGCCTTTGCCATCCGGAGTAGAAAAACGGCTGCGCGACGGCGACGAGCTGACGTTAGGGCGACTGAAGTTGTATGTTTTCTTCAAACCGTAGCGGCAACTATGAGCGGACGCACTAGCCTTTTCCGCGCTTTGGGGCTGCTGATGGCGTTGGCGCTGGGCATGACAGCGTGCGGCGGAGGCATCCCAAGCTCCGATCCGGTTTTCGTGGTGGCGACGCCCGTGCCTCCAGACGCGGGCTTT
>CAZZNC010000447.1:0-2663 GCA_964655405.1 uncultured Anaerolineaceae bacterium
TGATGATGTTGAGCAGGTGTTTGCCGCTTTGCAGGATTTGCTGCATGTCCTGGCGGTACTGCGTGGGCAGTTGCACGTTGTCGTACATGGCGGGGAAGTCCAGCATAGTTTGGCTGAAGCCGATGATCGCGTTGAGCGGCGTGCGCAGCTCGTGGCTCATGTTCGCCAGGAACTGCCCGCGAAAGTTCTTGGCTTCTTCTTCAGCGTGGCGGGCGCGTTCCAATTCCTGGTTGGTTTCTTGCACCTGTTGGGTGAGCGCTTGTTGGCGCAGCAGGCTTTTTTGCAACGCTTCGCGGCTGTCGAAGAGCGCGAAGGTGGTGTGGCGTTCCTTGCGGTAGTTTTCCAACGCCCACTCGGCGATGGCGTACAGCTCGCCGCTGACCTGCGCGGAAAGGATGGCGGCCAGTGTGGTCAGGGTTAGCGCGAAAATGGTGGGGTTGTTGAGCACAAAACGTTGTTCGAAAAGCGAAGGGATGACGATGGCGGTAACGATCACTATCAGCAACAAAAGCAGGGTGCGCTTGACCGGCAAGAGCAGGCCGACGACAAACATCAGCAAGGGAAACACATAGGGAGCGTAAGTGCGTCCGAAGTCCGGCATGTACATCATGGTCGAAACGATGGCGAACACCGCTCCTAACGCATACGCCCAGACGCCGGCCTCGAAACGGTCACGGCGCAAAAACTGCCCGGCCAAGATACATCCTACGGCGAGCGTGACCGTTGGTGCAAAAAGGCTCAGAAGCGAAAGGTGTTGTCCGCCGGTCAGCACGACCAACAGCCACCACAACAGGAATGCGCCGAAGAGTGTGGCGCGCCACAAAATGTTGAGGCGTTCGGCGCGCACTTCTTGGGCGAATGCGTGGCGGCTGGGGACGTTGGCGCCGGGCGCTGTGGTGCTCTTGGCAGCGTCAAGCTGCTTTTTTTCTTCGCGCTCTAGGGGATATTGGGGGAGCTGTGTGGAAGTTGTCATAAGAATTGTTCCTGAAAATTAAGATTTTCGGGATAGATGCAGGCGCGACTACGCGATGGTGAGGATTGTATGTAATGCTAGGCCAATTTTTCGTTCACAGTATACACCAAATTTGATGATTTTTTGTAATTCAAACCTGGTTCTGACCGAGCGCGGCGCGCAAGGGGGCGTTTGAGCGGGGAAAATGGCGGGCCGACGTGCATGGGTGCGCGGAGAAACACGCCTCGTCGCTGCGCCGCCCGCTGACCTGGCAAAAGCCAGGTCGCAGCGCCTGACGGCGCTGGTGCGCTGAGCGCGCACGCGGGCGGCGCAAAGTCGGCGAGTGGAAAACTCGACGCGTTTTAGTTCTCGCCGAAGAAGGCTTTGGCTGCTTCGTCTGGAGTCATGCCATCGTCGATCATGGAGTTGACGATTTGCCGTAGAACGTTGATAGGGATCGTGCCGCTCCAAACGGTCTGATCGGGCTGGTGCAGTGGGGTCAGCTCCTCGTCGCTGAAACCCAGCAGCACGGTCGGCGTGCCGCTCAGCCCGTAATCGGCAAAGGACGTGTTGCTTTGGTCCAGCAAGTCGGCATACGTGCCGTCGGCCATGCACTGATCGAAGGCTTCCATATCCAACCCGATGCCGTCCTCGCCGAAGGCTTCGTGTATGGCGTCCTCGGTGTAGGCTTCTTCATAGCCCAACGCCAGGTAATTGTAGTAGAGCGCTTTGTAAGCGCTGTAGCCTTTGCTTTGTGCGGCGGCGCAATAGAACGCCAGCGCGGCATATTGGGCCTTGTCGTCCCAGCTGACGGGGGACAGCTCAAAACGCACGCGCCCGCTTTCCACGTCCAGCGCCAGAAGGTTGTTCATGGCAAGGGTGTATTGGGCACAGTGGCCGCATGTGAAGCTCAAATATTCGCGCATGACGACGGGCGCGTCGGCGTTCCCATAGCTGGGGACGCCGTTTGCCTCGATGCCGGCAAGGAAAGCGGCGTCGGCAGCTTGGCTATCGGGCTGGGGCGGGTGAATTTTCATGCTGCCCAGAATATCCAAGATGGTTTGGTTTTCGTCCGGTGAAGCGGTCGTTTGCAGCACCAACGTGGCACCCATGTCGTTGTACGGGTAAATGACGATGTTGCGCACGATGCCATTGGCCTCGTCGGGAAGGGTGACCCCGATCCCTCCGCCGGGGAACGGTTGCACCTCGGCGCCGGTTTCGTCGGCCACCGGCTGGAGCGCGCTTTCCGGCGTGGTATCCGGCCCCAAGCTGGGGTACGCTTTGATGGTGATATACGCGCCGTTGCCGTATTGGTTGACCTCGGGCGAAATCAGCGCCAGGTCGAACTGGGGATTGTTGGCGAACCAGTCCCAATTTTCCGGCAGCGTGAAGGTCACGCCGAATTCGTCCCATTTGAACGTTTTCATGGCGACCGGCGCGGTGTTGGCCGGGGCGTCAGCGGCACTCGCTTGTTGCGGCGCGGCGTTGGTTTCTTGATGCACAGGGGTTGGCTGCGATGCGATGGCGGCTGACGCGGGTTGGGATGCGGAGGGTTCGGCAGCATCGTCTTTGGGACGGGCGGCGGCATAGACCACCAGGCCCAACAACACCAACGCAACCAGCGCCATGCCGATCAAGGGCTTCTTATTCATGGGAAAGGTCTCCACTGTGTGTTCGGGCTGCGGTTCTTTGCGCAAAAGTCCCCCTCGCG
>CAZZNC010000448.1:0-2633 GCA_964655405.1 uncultured Anaerolineaceae bacterium
CGCGGAAAACGCCAGGAAGTCCACGTCCAGCGCCTGCACGTCCACCGCCAGATGCGGCACACTCTGCGCCCCGTCCACCAAGAAAAGTGCGCCCGCCGCGTGTGCCTGGCGGATCATCTCGGCAATCGGGTTGACCGTGCCGAGCACGTTGCTCACGTGCATCACGCTCACCAGCTTGACCGGCTCGTCACGCAAAAGGGCCGCGTAAGCGTCCAGGTCCAACAGCCCCTCGCCGGTGACCGGAATATAGCGCAATTGCACGCCGGTTTGCTCGGCCAGCAATTGCCAGGGGACAAGGTTGCTGTGGTGCTCCATCTCGCTGAGCACCACCACGTCGCCCGCGCGCAAGTTGGCGCGTCCCCACGTGGCCGCCACCAAGTTGATCGCCTCGGTGGTGTTGCGCACGAAGATCACTTCGCGGCGCGAACGGGCGTTGATGAACGTGCGCACCTTGTCGCGCGCGCCCTCATAGGCGGCGGTGGCGCGCTCGCTGAGCACGTGGATGCCACGATGCACGTTGGCGTGGTCGTGCTCGTAGTAGCGGCGCATCGCTTCGATCACCTGGCGCGGCTTTTGGCTGCTGGCTGCTGAGTCCAGGAAAACGAGCGGCTTCCCCGGGTGCGCTTCTTGCGCCAAAATGGGAAAGTCCGCGCGGATCGCTTCAATATCTAATGTCGATGTATGCGGTTGTTTCATGGTGTACTCTCGCTATGCTGCGTAAAGGGCGTGTTGCGGCTGCTATCCAAGATGCAGCAAAACTACTCATCGTCGGGCGGAGCTTCTACCGTCGCCAAGATGGTTTCAATAGCCGCCCGTAAGTTCGGCAAATCTTCTACCGCCAACCAGATGAGTTCCAAAATGACTTCTTCGTAATGGTGCGCCAAGAAATCTCGAAACCCTATGAGTCTGCGCCAATCCACTTGGGTATATTTTTGGCGCAAATCATCCGGCAAGCGTTTGGCAATTTCGCCGACCACCTCATAGGAGCGGACTACGGCCTTGCGCGTCTTGGCGTCCGTCATAAAAGCCGCTTTACCTTCTGCGGTAAAAGCCGCTATATCGTCCAGTTCGCCCAACATATCGCGCAAGTAGTCTGCCGGTGTTTTCTTGCTCATAGCGACACGGCGTCCTTCTGCACTTCGCGCAAAAAAGCCTCATCCGACGCACTATCTGGAATGAGGCTCACCGCGCAGCCTAAAAGCTCCTGCATATCCAGCCACAAGCCGACCAGGTCAAACACCGAACAGTCCGGCGGCAAGGTCACCAACAAGTCCACATCGCTGGTAGCGGTTGCATCGCCGCGCGCCACGCTGCCCACGATGCGCACATTGGAAACGCCATAACGCGCCGCCAAGCGCAAAATATCCTCGCGGTGTGCACGCAGGCCATCCAGCGTCGGCGGAGAATGCGTTATCTCGTCCATATTCGCTCCTCGCACGTTACCCCCCAAGCGTCTCCCCACTACCGATTATACCGCCGGAGCGCGCCGCAGACAGAACGCGGGGGCAACGCCCCCGCTATGCGCGACCGCCGCGCAGTTTGTCTTGCAGCGCCTTGAGCGCGCTCAGGTCGTCGTTGACCACCAATTGTGCTTGTTGCGGCCATGTGGTGGGGTCGAGCAGCTTCAAACCGGCCTTGTCCAGCGCTTCTTTCAGCGCGTCTGCTGACGCTTTCGCCACGTCTGCGAAGGTGCGGAAGCCCGCTTTCCAAAGGGCCTCTTGGGCTTTGGGGCCGACGCCTTCGATCAAGGTCAGGTCGTCGTGCAAATAGCCGCGAATGATGCGTTTTTGCAGCGCTTCCAGCTCGCTGAACTCACCGGCAGCGGCCAGGCGTGCTTGCATAGGCCATGTTTCGGTGCTGCCGACCAAGCGCACTTTCTTTGCTTTGACGATGCGTTCCAGTTCATCGGGCGCCATTTGTGCCATTTGTGCAAAATGGGTCACGTTGCTTTCCTGGAGGGCCGCCGCCGATTTGGGGCCGATGCCTTCGATCAGCGTTAGGTCGTCCGGCTCGCTGGGCTTGGCGGGGGCGGCGGGGGCGGTTTTGGCTTCGACGGGCGGCTCGTCAACGTCCGCAACGGCTTTCGGCGCGTCAATTTTCGCAACGGGGACCGGCTCGGCGACCTGTGCAGCGGGCGCAGGTTCAACGGCTTTGGCCGCGGGCGCAATTTTGGCAGCTTGTGCGGCGGGCACTTGCGCGATTTGGGTTTCGGCTTCGGCCTCCGACGCGGCTTCGGCGGGCTTGGCGTGGGCCTCGTCGTGGCCGGTGTAATGGGGCGTTTGCAGATCGTCGAACTTCTGCCAAGGGCGCATCACGTACAACCAAGCGATGATCCCGACCACGAGCAACGCCAACCCCACGATCAACAAGCTGAGCGGGTAGGTGTCGTCCACGACATCCAGCGCATAAAGGAACAGCGCGATCATGATTAGGACAATGCCGCTACCGGCGACATAGGCCAAAATGCGTTCGTGTTGGGAGAGTTTTTCTTGTGCTGGCATGGTAAACCTTTCGTCCTCAGCGTCATGGAGTGTAAAAACAGGTCAATGGGGTGATGTCCGCGTGCATTTCCCTTGTGCGTATTGTGCCACAAAATAGGCACAAAGGGATAGCCTGAAGGAACAGCCGTTTTT
>CAZZNC010000449.1:0-2627 GCA_964655405.1 uncultured Anaerolineaceae bacterium
CAAGCGGCAGGGGTCTTTTGTGGGCACAAGTGCCCTGGCTCGCCAGCCTACGCGCCAAAAACAATGCTGCCGCACAGTCGTTAAGCGGGAGAGGCGCAGGCAAAACACGCAGCATACCCTAAAAAACGGCCCGTAGGCCGCTTCCAGCCTTTACACTACGCACTTGCACAACATGGACTCACCGGCACGTCGGCGACTCGCGGCGGCAACATGATGCCCGAAGGCGAGCGCATTATAGCAGTTTTGCAAAGCCTCGGCTAGACTCACACAAGGGAGCGTCAGAGCACGCAACTTCGCCCTTCGCTGCCCGCCCCGCGTGGGAAAATATTGGCAACGGCAGCAGCGGATCGGTATAATGATCGCAGCAATGGAACATTTGTTCCCAAACCATACAAACGACGAGGAAACCATGACCGTTATCCACTTTGTGCGACACGGGAAAGTCCATAATCCCGAGCGCGTGCTTTACGTGCGCCAACCTGGCCGCTATCTGAGCACAGAAGGGCACCGGCAGGCACAATGCGTGGCCGAAATTCTGAAGTTTCGCCCCGTTGTGGCGGTCTTCAGCAGCCCTATGCCCCGCGCTGTGCAAACAGCGGACTACATCGCCTATGCGCGCAAACTGACGTTGCAAACGTCGGAGTGGCTGCACGAGGTAAACTCGCCTTTCCAGGGATGGCCGGAAGAAATATTGGAGCAGCTTTCCGGCGGGTTGTATTCGGACGAGTTCGAAGGCTACGAGCAATGGACGGATGTTTACGGGCGGACACAGCAATTTTGCCGCGAGGCTTGCGCCAAGTATCCCAACGCGGAAATCGTCGCCGTGACGCATGGGGACGTGATCCTCAGCGCACACTTTTGGGCACGCGACCAGGCGTTGACGCCGGAAAATCGCCACGCCATTCCCTACTACCCCTCGACGGCCTCGATCACATCGCTGACTTTTGCCAGCGCCGAGGCGCGCCCGCAGATGCGCTACAACAATCCTTTTGCGGTGGTGCCGGACACCGATTGACAGAGCGCGCGGTATTCTCTAAACTACTGCGCGTCCGAGCGGGCATAGTGCCCGAGACCAAATCCGCTTGCAGCCGGTCATCGTGAGCAAGAGAAAGCGAGTAACACCGTGGACGTAGGGACTGTTCGGCAGCGAGACATCAACGAAGAATTGCAAGAATCGTACCTCGACTACGCGATGAGCGTCATCGTGTCGCGCGCGCTGCCAGATGCTCGGGACGGGCTGAAGCCAGTGCATCGGCGTATCCTTTACGCCATGTACGATATGGGGCTGCGCCCGGGCACGCCGTACAAGAAAAGCGCGCGCATCGTCGGCGAGGTGCTGGGCAAATACCATCCGCACGGCGACATGGCCGTCTATGAGGCAATGGTACGCATGGCGCAGCCCTTCTCGCTGCGCTACCCGCTGGTAGACGGGCAAGGCAATTTCGGCAGCATTGACGGGGACGCGCCCGCCGCCATGCGCTACACCGAGGCGCGCATGGCTACGTTGGGGCTGGATCTGCTGACGGATATCGAAAAGGACACGGTGGATTTTGTCACCAACTTTGACGATTCGCTGAGCGAACCGAGTGTGCTGCCGGCCAGCTTCCCCAATTTGCTGGTCAACGGCGCTTCGGGCATCGCGGTCGGCATGTCCACCAGCATCCCGCCGCACAACCTGGGCGAGATCACCGACGCGCTGACCTATATGCTGGAAAACTGGGACGATCTGGATGCTATCGGCGTGCCGGAGCTGATGCAATTCGTCAAAGGGCCGGACTTCCCCACCGGCGGCGTGGTCTACACGGTGAACGCCAAAGGCGAAGACCAATTGCGCGCGGCTTATGCGACGGGTTACGGCAAGCTGCGCGTGCGCGCCAAAGCACACATCGAGGACTTGGGGCGCGGACGCAGCCGCATCATCATTAGCGAAATCCCCTACCAGACCAACAAAACCAGCCTCATCGAGCGCATCGCCGACCTGACGCGCACCGGCAAGATCGAGGGCATTTCCAATTTGCGCGACGAGTCCGATCGCAACGGGTTGCGCATTGCCATTGACGTTATGCGCACCGCCGACCCGCTGGACGTGCTTGCCGCACTCTTCAAGTATACGCCGCTGGAAACCACCTTCAGCATCATCATGCTGGCGCTGGTGGACGGCGAACCGCGCCGACTCAGCCTCAAACAAGCGCTCAAGGTGTACTTGGATCATCGGCTGGAGGTGGTGCGCCGCCGCAGTGAACACGACTTGCTGCACGCCCGCGAGCGTGCGCACGTGCTGGAAGGGCTGCTGACCGCGCTGGACAATCTCGACGAGGTCATCGCCATCATTCGGCGTTCGCGCACCAGCGAAAGCGCACACAACAATTTGCGCAAAGCCCTCAAGCTCTCCGACGCGCAAGCCGAGGCCATTTTGCGGATGCAGTTGCGTCGGCTGGCGGCTTTGGAGCGGCGCAAGATCGAGGACGAGTACAAAGAAAAGCGCAAGCTGATCAAAATGCTGGAGCGGCTGTTGGAAAGCCCGCAGATGATGCGCGTGGAAGTGGCGCGCGAGCTGCTGGCCATCCGCGAGCAATACGCCGACCCACGCCGCACGGTGATTATGAACGACACGGCGGGCGACGTGA
>CAZZNC010000450.1:0-2210 GCA_964655405.1 uncultured Anaerolineaceae bacterium
GCCTTTCTATGCGTGCGGGCAGGTTTTGGGCTTGGATAGCCCATTATATTACTGCTCGCAGCGCGGCACAATGTCGTCACCTCCACGCAGAGCTGCTCGCGCGCAGTGGCCGCGCTGGGAGGGGCCCCCGCAGCAGCCTGCGCAGCGGGGTTTCCCAGCGCGGCCACGCGGAGCGAGTTACTCGTCGGCGTCCTCGTCGTGCGCATCGGGGGCTTGTTGCGTTTGCCGTTGGCGCATGAATTCCCGCCACAGTTTGAGTTCCTCACGCTGAGCCTCGTTTGCTTCGTCCATCCCCATCATCCACTCGTGATATTCGATTTCCTCATCGCTGGGCGTGTCATTTCGGAAGGCCTCGTCCATGCGCTCGGCGTAGTCGGCCAGCGCGTTGACCAGGTGCATGACTATCTGGGGGTCGAAGATGTGATGAATACCGCGCAGCCTGGCGATGAGTTCCTGCTCCTCGATGGACAGCTCCTCACGGGTTAGGGCGCGGTTCTGGAAGTCCCGGTACTCCGGCGGAAAGAAAAACGCGACCGGCTTGTGAAAGATGTAGGCCAGTTGCACGATGAGGGTGGCGTTAGGCTCGGCTTTGCCGTTTTCCAGGTCGGAGATATAGGCCTGGCGGCGGGACAGCAGCTCGGCTAACTTCGCCTGGCTCATGCCCGCCTGCTTGCGCGCTTCGCGGATCTGCCGCCCCACTTCGTGGCGGATGTGGCTCGTGATGATGTTCAAAACTTCCGGGTTGAATTCGTAGGGCATGGAAACCTCCACTTGACGAACTATCGCTCATGCGTATAATTATACCACATACGCTCACGCGGTGGACTTGCGCTCATGCGGTAAGCGCGGGGCAACGCCCCGCTGTGCTACGTTCTGCCCGTATCAGGACTGCCTGGGGTCTGGGGCGACGCCCCAGGGCGCGCAGCCGACACATTGCCGCCGAGCGCGCTACGTCCCGCCACACCGGTCGGCCAGTCTGCCAGCCCACTCCGCCGGTGCGCAGCACCCGCAGCAGCAAGAGGTGGCGGTCAAGGGTGACCGGCGTTTCGGGCAAAAGTGTGCAGGCGGCGACCGCCAACCCACCAAGTGGCGCTGAAGCGCGGCGGGGACAGGTCACTTGCGCAGCCCTTGACCGGCGGAGTGCTCTTGCTGCTAGGCTGGGCGAAGCCGTGCGGAGTGGGCGTGATAGTACGTTAACCGTATAGCATATAGTGGAGGTGTCATGGATCAACAAACACAAAATGAAAAGCGCCGAGAACGTGCGGCAACACGTCTCGGCGGTGGCCTGGATTCGGGGAATCATTTGGCCGATCCGATTGTAGCAGAAAACGGGTCGCGGGGAAAAAGCGACACCCCCCGTACTGTATCACGGGGGGTCAAAAACCAATTGGGCCATTTGGGGATGGATTCGCTGTACTTGGTGATTGAGTATCCCTATGCGGACGTGTTCGAGCGCTGGCGTGCGGGTGTGATGGACTTGGACGATCCGCGCTTGCACGAGGGCGTGCCGTATGAGGGCTACGTGCTCAAGCGCGGCGGACTGGGCTACAAACTCTCGGTGTGGGACGGTGACGCGCGGCTCTACCTGACCGACCGCGTGACGGAAAAGCTGCCGGACGGCGTGCGTGGCATGGGCGCAATGCTGCAATTGGGGCCGAAGTGGTTGGCGCTGTTCGGAGCACCACACGACCCCGACGCTCTGCGCGGTAACGTGGTCGGGCAATTGCAGCTATTCGGCATGGAGGGCGCGGCGCGCTACCCGATGCGGGTCAACCGGCTGGACGTGGCGCTCGACGTGCTGGGGTTGGACGCGCACACGTTCTCGGTGGACAAGTGGCGCGCGGGTTGGGTCGGCTATGCCAAGCTGCGGGGGTCGTTCTTCGGGCCACGTGCTGGCGCGCTGACCGGCTTTCGGTTGGGCACGTCACAAGGCAACGTCTCGCTGCGGGTCTACGACAAAGCGCTCGAAAGCGCCCAGCGGGGCACGTCGGGCTTTTGGCGCTCGGTGTGGGGCATTCCCGAAGACGCCGAGCTGCCGCCCGTGACGCGCTTCGAGTGGTCGGTGCGCTGCTACAAGGCGAACATGCCGGGGCTGCGCTACCTTTCGGAGTACACCTTCGAGGGCTTCTTGGGGCTGCTGAACTACGTATCGCAGCGGTGGGGTAGTTTGCGCGTTCCAGCGGCGGACACCCAACACAAATCCCGCTGGC
>CAZZNC010000450.1:2220-2621 GCA_964655405.1 uncultured Anaerolineaceae bacterium
TGCGCGTTCCGAGCAAAGACGAAGGGCACAAGTCCCGTTGGCCGTTGCATCCGCTCTGAGCGGAACTACAAGGGTACATTGCCCACTACAGCGATCACTATCAAGAGATGGTGCGCCCCCAATACCACCTCAATCCGGACATCAAACCGGAGTATTTGCAATCGATGGCGGGCTGGTTAGCGGGGCTGCAAGCGCGGCTCGGTGTGGAACGAGAACAAGGCGGCCCGGCGACTCTGGCGCAGGTGCTCGGCTATCTGCACGAGCAGGGGCACAGCATCGAAGACATCGCGCGCAAAGCAGACGCCAAGTGGAAAGTGCTCGCGCAGCTTTCCGGGAGGCTGTGATGGGAGAGCGCACGGTGATCTACATACCGCCCGACACAGACGCGCTCGACCGGCTGG
>CAZZNC010000451.1:0-2610 GCA_964655405.1 uncultured Anaerolineaceae bacterium
GGTGTGTTCCTGGCCGCGCTGATGTTGTGGAACGCCACGTTGCCCACTCAGGCACAGGACGGCGGGCAAGGCAACACCACAATCCATGTGGTGCAACGCGGCGAAACGCTTTTCCAGATCGCCATGCGCTACGGCACGACGGTGGACGCTATCGCGCAGGCCAACGGCATCGAAGACCCGCGCTATATCACCGTGGGACAACGACTGCTCATCCCCAATGCACAAAGCGATGGGCTGTCGGGCACGGTAACGCTGCACACGTTGCAGCCCGGGGAAACCCTGGAAACGTTGGTGGCACATTACCACGCCACGCCCGCGCAGTTGGCCGAAGCCAATCACATCACCAGCCCCGCACAGCTTTACGTCGGCCAGGAGATCACCGTACCGCTGACGTTGGATCAAGCGGCCACCAGCGAGCCGCGCGCGCTCTACCATGTGCGCGCGGGCGACAACTGGGCGCGCGTGGCTGTGCGTTATGGACTGGCGCCGTCCGCGCTGGCCGCCGCCAACGATCTGGCGCTGACTGCACCGCTTTTTGCAGGCCAAATGCTGTGGATACCCGGAGACACGAGCGCGGAAGCCCCCCTCCGTGACCTGCCGTCGCCCTTCACAGCTTGCGAACTTTCCCCCGTTCCTGCCATCCAGGGCAAGACGCTTTCCATCCGCCTCATCACGGACGGCTACGTGACGCTGAGCGGCACGTTTTTGGGCTATCCGGTGCAGATTGTCACGCAGGACGCCACGCAGCATTACGCGCTCTTCGGCGTGCACGCCTTCACTCATGCGGGCGTCTACCCGCTGGTGCTCACGGCGACGCACGAGAACGGCACGCAAACCACACTGACGTTGCGTGTGCAGGTGGTGGAAGGGGGCTACAGCGCGGAAACGATTTCGCTGAACACCGAACAGCAAGACTTGCTCAATCCACAGGTGACCGAGCCGGAATGGGAACTTTTCGCGCGCGTGATGAGCAGCTTCACGGCCCAACGCTACTTCGATGGCGTGATGGGCTTGCCTTCCTCCGGCGCGATCTCGTCGCCCTTTGGCACGCGGCGTTCGTACAACGGCGGGGAATTGCACACGTTCCACAGCGGAACGGACTTTGCCGCACCGCCAGGCTCACCGGTGGTCGCGCCGGCGGCGGGCGTGGTGATCATGGCGCAGGCGTTGCCGGTGCGTGGCAATGCCGTTGCCATCGATCACGGTTGGGGGGTCGTAACCGCGTACTTTCACCTTTCCGCGATCAACGTAGCGGTGGGAGATGTGGTGGCTGCGGGACAAGTGATCGGCGCGGTCGGTTCAACAGGGCGTTCCACCGGCCCGCATCTGCACTGGGAGATGTGGGTGGGTGGTGTGCAAGTTGACCCGATGCAATGGGTGCAACGCAGCTTTCCCTAGCGTCCGGCGCTGGCACGGATCAGCGAGATCACGGCAAAGCCGATGGTCACCAGCACGACCAGCGTGGTGAAAGCATCGTCGCTCATGTGGATTGTGCCTTGTGCCACCAGCACGATGAGCGCGATAAGCACCAAAACCACAATGCAGCCGCAACCCACGATACCTTTGGTAAAGCGCCCGATCAGCTCCGAGATGCCGTCCCCGCCTTTGCGCTTGTTTTGTCCCAGGAAAAAGTCGAGAAAGTCCACTATGCCGCCCCCTTGTGGATGCTGATGTTGTTCATAGTTGCCGTGCTATCTGGTCAACGCCTCCGGCGGGATGACCTCGTAGTCTGAGGTGATCTCGACGCCAGGCTCCAAAGTCGCGGAGACCGAGCAATATTTTTCACGCGAAAGTTGGATGGCCTTTGCCACATCGCGCTCGGAGACATCTTCGCCGGAGACCACATAGTGCAAATGGATGCGCACGTAAGGATACGGCGGTTTATCGCTGTACGTGCCTTCTGCGCTGACCTGCACGTGTTGCAACTTTTTGCGCTTTTTGCGCAAGATATTCACCACGTCATAGGCCGTGCATCCGGCCAGGGAAACCAGCAGCAGCTGGGATGGCTTCATGCCAATATCGTCGTCCCCGCCCCCAGAAAGCACCACCGAGTGTTTGGAACTGTCCGTAGCGGCAAATTGCAGACCTTGTAGCCATGTTACGGCAACGGTTTTGCTCATCACGTCCCTCTTATATTGTGTGCAAAGTTTCTACCGTGACACTCAGAAGCTACAACATCCCGCCTATTTGTGCAACCGCACCACGCGGAAGGGGCGTGTTTGGGGCACGTGCTGCCCTTGACGGAGATCGGGGCGGCTGGTATCATGCAGCGCAACACGACATCAACACATACCCTTTGCCGCAGACAGCAGGAAGCCTCTTCGAGGCGTAAAGGCGCAAGCCCCCTGCCGAGGTGAAGACCTGAACCAAACGGCCAATGCGTGTTGGGCGGATTGGGACAACTGGCGGTCTTCGCAATGCTGCGGAGACCGTTTTGGGTCTCTTCTGCGGCCAAGCTCAATCCTATAAGGAAAGGAGGAACACACGCTTGGCTATTAACAAAGAGCGCAAACAAGCGTTGGTCGCGCAATATGTGGAGCTGCTGCAACGCACCGAAGGCCTAGTGATCACCGAGTATCGCGGGATGACCATGGGCGATTTGGACGCGCT
>CAZZNC010000452.1:0-2595 GCA_964655405.1 uncultured Anaerolineaceae bacterium
TACCGATTACCCGCACCACCACCCGCGCTTTGACTTCGACGACGAAGCCGTGATCCCGCTGGCGGTCAAGTTGCTGGCGGCGGCGGTGGCGTCCTACGTGTTGCCGGAAGCCTGACGCTGCGCACCGCCCGCGCGCTCGCACGAAAAAAAGCCCCCGCCGTGTGGCTGGGGCTTTTTGCTGGCTCCTCAGGTAGGACTCGAACCTACAACCCTCCGGTTAACAGCCGGATGCTCTGCCGATTGAGCTACTGAGGAACAACGCCCGTAGCATACCAAAGCGCCCCACCCCTGTCAAGGCGATTTTCGCGCCATTTGTGCGCCTTGCACGAAATTTCTGCCCACGCGCACGACGTGTTACAATCGCGCCCAACCGCCCGACGTGGGGGGACATGGTCGGCGCGGTGCGTGTGTGCTTGGGGATGTCTGCGACGGGCCGCATTGTGTCGGTACGTAGCTTACCAGGCGAGGAGTGATCTTGAAACACCAACATGAAATAGCACTGGCAACGGTTCTTTTGGTGCTGGCAGCGTTGTTGCGGCTGTGGGGGCTGGCGCAGTTCCCCGCAGGGTTCAGCGACAACGAGCTAGCCTACATTCGCATCACCGAAGCCGTGCGCGCGGGCAGCGTGTCGGTGTACTATCAAGCAGGCAACGAGCGCGTTTGTGCCGGCTTTTACGGCGTACCTAACAGCGTGCTCACCGAAGCGGTCGGCGACGGGCTGATCGGCTATCGGGCGCTGCCGTTTTTTGCGGGCATGTTGACTTTGGCAGTCACGTGGGCGCTGGCGCGGCGACTTTTCGGCAGCGCGGTGGCGCTGGCGACGCTGGGCGCGCTGGCCGTCAACGGGCGCGCGATAGCGTTGGCACGCACCGCCAGCGCTGAAGCACTCGTGCCGCTCTTTGTGCTGCTGGTGGCTTGGGGGCTGGTGATCGCCTTCCACCTGCAGCGCAAGGTGCGTTTTGCGTCGCCGAGCACATCCGCTTTTGCGGCGTTGGGCGCGCTTTTGGGTGCGGCGGGCTACTTGCACTATAGCGCGCTGACGCTTGGGGCGGTGGCAGTGCTCTTCTTCGCACATCTGCGGCTCACCCACCAACCGCTTTCCCGTCGCGTGTGGAGCGCATGGGTGTTCGTGCTCGTGCTGGCGACCATCATCGGCGCGCCGTATCTGATCTCGACGTTCCGGGATCGCGCACTCAGCGAGCCTTACACCACGCTTTGGGCGCAACGTCCCGCCGACGGAGGCGCACTGGCGCGCGGAGCAATCAACGCGCTGGGAGGGGTTTTCTTGCAAGGCGACCCCGCCCCTGCGCGCAACGCGGGCGGGTTGCCCTGGTTGGGCATAGGGCTAGCAGCGCTGGGGACGCTGGGCACGGTGGAAGCGTTGCGCCGCTGGCGTGATCCGCGCTACGCGCTGCTGTTGCTGCTGGTGGCAGCGGGCTTGCTCACCGACACATGGGTCGGTGAACCCAGCACGTTTTCCGCCAACTTGGTCGCCTTGCCCGCCGTGTATATGCTGGTGGGCGTGGGCGCGTGGACACTGGGCTGCACGTTGCGGGCGGGCAATGTGCACCATGCGTGGCAAGCGGCAACGTTGCTAACCGTGCTCGCGCTGGGCTGGGAAGTGGCATTGTGGCAAACGCACACGGTGGAAGCCTGGCAACACGACAATGCCACCGCCCAAGCCTATCATGCCAACCTCGGACGCCTGGCCGCCTACCTCGACCGCACGCCGAACGGCTTGCCCGTCTCGTTTTGCGCGGCGGGGCTGCGCGAACCAACCGCCGGTGGCCTTTCTCCGCGCCAGATGTTGCGCGTGATGATGCACCGCGAAGGGCTGCCGATTCGCTCGTCGGATTGCCAAAGCGGGCTGGTGCTGATTGACGCGGGCGCGCCGATGCGCTTGGCCTTTGCCGACGCCACCGACCGTGAGAAGATGCCGCCGGAGCTGCAAGAATGGCTGGAAGACGCCGAGCCGCTCCACGTGGAGGGCTTGCCGGACGGCGCGGTGCTGCGTTTGGACGTGGCACAGCGTGTGCGCGATGCTGGCGGCTATTGGGCGAGCATGTCGCCCGCCTTCTACATGCCCGGCGAAGACGCCCCCTCTGAACCTGTGCAGCTTCCCGTACCGTTGGAAGGCAACGTGACCTTCGCGGGCTACGATCCGCGCGTGTGGGAAGGGGACTACGTGGCGGGCGGGCCGCCGATTGTGCTGGTGACGTACTGGCGCGTGGACGGGAAACTGCCGCCGCACCTGGGCGTCTTCGCGCACCTGCTGGCCTACCCCGAGCCGCTGCCGGAAAACGGCGCGCGCATCCCGTTGCTCGAACCTTGGGCGGAGTCCAACACGCTCGACGTGGTGACTTCAGAGCTGCACGAGCGGGATTTTGTCGTGCATGTGTCCTATCTATGGCTGGCAGACACGCTCAAAGCGGCGGATTACGCGCTGACGGTAGGCGTTTACATGGAAACGCCCTCGGTGCTGGAAAACCATCTGCGCGTGCTCGATCCTGAAAAGGGCTATCAGCCACGCAGCGACCGGCTTTGGCTGGGCGATGTGCATGTGGCAGCAGCCGAGGAAAGCCCGCCTTCCAACGA
>CAZZNC010000453.1:0-2593 GCA_964655405.1 uncultured Anaerolineaceae bacterium
CCATCGCCAAAGCGCGCTTGTATGAAGAGCTGCACGAGACGATGCGCCAAGAACGCCGTCAATTGCGAGCCATCTTGGAACATACGCCGGTGGCCGTCGTGGTGTGCAGCACCGAAGGCGTCATCCAACGGGCCAACCGCGCCAGCGAACAACTGCTCCACATGCTGGGGCTGACCTTCAACACCGTGAGGGGCCGCCATATCTTGGAGATTATCTCCACTTTGCTGCCGGACGGCCTGCCCACAGCCATTGACATCCACATGCCCTTTGAAGTGTACTTGGGCGAACTGGGGGAGTATCTGGTCACCATCGCGCCGATTATGCGGGAGGACAACGCGATAGAAGCCTATGTGGGGGTAGCGCAAGACGTAACGGCACTGCGGCGGCTCGACCGGATGCGCGCCAATTTGAACCGCATCCTCACCCACGACTTGGGCAATTTGCTCATGCTGGCGCGCACGCCCCTCGAATTGCTGGACGAGCCGGATTTGCCGCCCGAACAGCGTCAGCAGCTCAAAGCGATGCTCACCGGCAGTTTGCAGCGCATGAGCGATTTGATCACGGACGTGATGCACATGGAAATGGCCGACAGCTTGGGGCAGCAAAAATTCACCCCCTACCCGCTGGAAAACGTGCTGCGGCGCGCTATCCAACGCTATCATGACGCCGCCCAACAAGCCGGCGTCACCCTGTCCTACCACGAGGAAAAAACGCCGCCCGAACGCCTGCTCGGGCATGAAGTGCTGGTCGGGCAGGCTATCGAAAACGTGATCTCCAACGCCATCAAATACACACCCAGCGGCGGACGGGTGGACGTGACGCTCACGGTAGAAGGGGAAGAAGCGCTCATCCAGATCGCCGACACCGGCTACGGTATCCCTGCGGACAAACTCGAAGCGATCTTCGAGCCGTTCGTGCGCGTCCCAAGCCCGCCCACGCGCAACATCCCCGGCACAGGCTTGGGTTTGAACCTGGTCAAGCAGTTCGTAGAAAGCCACAACGGGCGCGTGGAAGTGCAAAGCCAGCCCGGAGAAGGTAGCACATTCACCATCTGCCTCCCGCTGCATCCCCAAAGCACGCCCCGCACGCCGGAAGACCGTGTGCCCCGCCTCGATCTTTCCAAAATGGTCACGCAGCTTTCGGCCCAAAATCCTCTCTAGCGCACTCCCCGCCCCCCACCGCGCCGATTTTCTGAAGCCTTTTCACGAAAAATTTAGCCCTTTGGCGCATCTCCACATGACAACCATTCACCAACTGTAGTACAATGTAACAGAAACTAAACGGGCTGGCGCGCATCAGGAAACCAGGGACAAACACCATGCACCAAATATACATAAGTTACGACCCCGCCGACGAACGCTTTGCCCTGCAATTGGCCGAAGACTTAAGCGCTTATGGCGCGCGCACGTGGATTGACGTGCGCGACGCCCATCAGGGCCGCCATTGGGAACGCAGCATCGAACAGGCGCTCAACGAATCCGGCATGATGGTCGTGGTGCTTTCGCCCGAAGCCTTGCAGTCCCAACAAGTGGCGATGGAATGGCAAACTTACCTGGAAGCCTATCGTCCGGTGATACCGGCGGTGGTCGTGCCTTGCGACTTGCCCGCCCCGCTGCGCGCCCGTCGTCCCATCGCATTCACCCGCCCATCGCGTTATCGCCGCGCCTTTCATGAGCTGATCACGCGCTTGATCGAACACAACACCCGTATGCGTAATATCGAGCCGTTGGTGCGGCCTGCAACACGCAACCACAGCACCCCGCCCCGCATTGCGGCATCGTCCACGCGCCAACACGTGGCGCAAGCCATACGCGGGTTGCGCAACTGGCGCTAGTGTCGCAGCGCACAGCCCCCAACACGACACGTCCCACACCCTCCCACGCATCTTTGCATAGGGCAACGGTAGGCTACGCGCCTTGTCAGCGCCCCTCGGAGCGCCTTCGGGCGTCTGGCAGCCCCTCCACGTGAGCGGTATGCTATTGGGGGGTGGCGTGGCAAACAATGCAGAAATACGAGGACTAGACACTATGCAGCAAAATGTTCGACCGATCCAGCCCACGAGGGGAATTGCTCGCACACTGCGCGCGCTCTGGGCACTCAGCGTGCTCTGGACGCTGGCAGGCGCAACGTGGGCGCCCCCCGTGCGCGCTCAGGACAGCGCGCCGAGCTGCGAGCAGCTCTATCAGCAAGGCGTGCAAAACTGGATGGCACACTGCTTCGAGCTTTCTTCCGCCACCGTGTGCGCAGCTGCGGACGGGGTAAGCATCGAAACGCTTTCCGGCCAGCGCGTGCAAGGCACCGGGCGCACGGCACTTTTGAGCAGCGTGGCCGCGCTGGAACTTTCCCGCGAGGCGAACACATGGCCGCTCGCGCGCGTGCAGCTTTACGACGTGACACGCCAGGAAGCCCCCACCATGTTGATCGCAGGGCCGGCGGCGTTGCACTTCGACGAGGCCGAGGGCGCGTATTGGAAAGGCACATCCTTTACATTGGAAACGGAAAGCGCCCCGTCTTGCGACAAATTGCCCTACCCCGGCGTGCTGATCCAATCACCGGAGGACATGATCACCTTGCTGCGCGTCAACGGGACGGA
>CAZZNC010000454.1:0-2588 GCA_964655405.1 uncultured Anaerolineaceae bacterium
GGCCTTGCGGGGCGCACGCCCTTGATGGTGCGCGTGCCGAGCTTGCTGGCCGGCTTGCTGACCGTGGCGCTCGTATATCGTCTCGGTGCCGACCTCTTCGGTGCGCGTGCCGGGCGCGCCGCCGCACTGACCGCTGCGCTCGCGCCCTTCCCCATACAATATGCGCAAGAGGCGCGCATGTATGCTTTGATGGCGCTGTGGCTGACGCTGACAACTTGGTGTTTTGTCAGGGCGCGCCGCCGTACGACGGCGCGTGGATGGTGGGTGGGGTTTGCCCTTTCCGCCGCATTGAGCATGTATACCCAGCAGCTCGCGGCTTTCTACCTGGGGGCGCTGGCGCTCTTCCCGCTTCTGCTCCGCCGCCGGAGGACCGCGTGGCGTGTGGCGCTGGCCGGTGGCGCGGCGTTCGCCCTATATCTGCCGTGGATGGCGCACCTGCCGGGGCAGCTCGGCAAGCTGCAGGGCGGCTTCTGGCTGGCGCGGTCGGGGCTGAAGCAGGTGATCCAGACTCTCTATGGCTTTGCGGTGCCCTTGATGGACCTGACCCCGCCGGTTTACGCCGGTGGGCTGTTCGTGACGACGCTCTTGCTGGTGTTCCTTGCCATGCACGGTTTGCGCAGAAGGCACGCGGCGGGCAGTCGGCTTGGCTTGGTGATGTGGCTGGCGGTTGCGCCCCCGGTGCTGATGTTCACAGCTGGTTTGTTCATCCCCATCTATCTGCTGCGGGCGCTGTTGGCCTCCGCGTTTATGTTCTACCTGGGCGTGGGGTGGCTCTTCACACGTGGGGGACTGCCGCGTCCCATCACGGCTATGATCGTGACGCTGTGGCTCGTGGTTGGCGGTGCGGGCTTGACCCAACACTATACTCATGACACTTTCCCCAACGCCCCTTTCGACCGCGCCGCTGCTTACCTTGCGCGTGCTGCCGCGCCCGGCGACGTCGTCGTGCACAGCAACAAGCTGACCTTCCTCCCCACCTTTTACTATGATGCTGCGCTTCCCCAAACCTTCCTGACCGACCCGCCCGGCGCGGCCCAAGATACGCTTGCGCCCGCCACCCGCCGCACGCTTGGCATCGATCACGCAGCGCGCGCGTCCATACAGGCGGCGGTGGAAGATGCGCCGCGTGTGTGGTTCCTTGTCTTCGCGGCAGAGCTGGCGCAGCAGCCGGGCACTCATCCGCTGGACTGGCTGCGCGCGCGTTGTGCAGTATCAGAGCTGCGCGCCTTCAATGACTTGAGGCTCTATCTATTCGACGGCACGGGGTGTTTACCATGATAAACGCATTGCAAAAGCCGCCCGCACAGTGGGAGCCTGCCTTGCTCTTCGCGTTGGTGCTTCTGATCGGCCTGGTCGCTTCCGGGGCGCTCGACACGCCCGGCTACACCGACGCATATTACTATTTCAACGCCGCCGCACGCCTTGTCGAGGGGGAAGGCCTCACCGACCCATATATCGCCCTGACCTACATCGGTGCGCCCGACACCTTGCCCGCGCCCAGCCATCTCTACTGGATGCCGATCACATCGCTGGTGGCGGCGGTGGGGATGGGCACGGGCGGCCCTACCTTCGGCGCGGCACAAGATGCCTTTGCCTTGCTATGGGCAGCGCTGGCCCTGATCGCGTTCTGCTGTGGCGCATATCTGGGCAAAACCCGCCGTCATGCCTGGACCGCCGGTTTGCTCATCGTCTTCTCCGGCTTCTTTGCCCCCTTCTGGCTCCAGACCGATACCTTCGCACCTTTCGGCGTGGCGGGCGCGTTGGCGCTCATCGGTATGGGCATAGGGCGTGCGCGGGCCGATTGGCGATGGTTCGCGTTCGGCGGGGCGGCGTCCGGTGTTGCATACCTGACGCGCGCCGACGGGCTGTTGCTGATCTCCGTGCTGGTCTTAGTCGCCCTGTGGCCCGGCATGGCGGGGCGCCGCCGCGCGTTGTTTGTCGGCCTGCTCACCTTTGCACTGGTGCTCGCGCCCTGGCTGCTGCGCAATGCGGCGGTCGGCGCGGCGCTGCTGCCGTCCGGCGGTGTCGCTACAATCTGGCTGCGGGGCTATGACGAGATTGCCGGTTACCCGCCCGACGGCCTGACCCTACAGCACTTCCTTGACTGGGGCGTGGGTAATATCATCGCGTCACGCCGGGTGGCTTTGACCGTTAACCTACAGCATTTCATCGCCGAGCAGGGTTTGGTCATCCTTACGCCCTTCATCCTCACCGGCATGTGGCGCCGCCGCCGTGACCCGCTGCTGGGCGCTGTGGGGGTCTATGCGTTGCTGCTGCATCTGGCGATGACCTTTGCCTTTGCCTATCCGGGGATGCGCGGTGGCTTGTTCCATTCGTCCACGGCGCTCTTGCCTTTCTGGTTTAGCGTGGGTGTGCTGGGCATCGACGACGCGGTGGAGTGGGCGGCGGCACGCCGGCGGCACTGGCGCGCGGCGGAGGCAAAGCTGATCTTTACGGTGGGTGTGTTGGCGATGGCGGCAGCGCTGAGCCTCACGGCTTTCGGTGCCAAGATGGAGGCCGCCACGGGCGCGGCGCGGTACCGTGCGCTCGCCGACCGGCTGCCCGGCGATGCGCTGGTGATGTATAAC
>CAZZNC010000455.1:0-2559 GCA_964655405.1 uncultured Anaerolineaceae bacterium
CCAAGTCCAGTTCCTCCCAGTAGAAAAACAGGCGCTCGTCATAACCGCGCGTTTGTTCCCATGCAGCGCGGCGAAGCGCGTGCGCACCACCTGCAAAGCGCGTGGTCAAAAAGCGTTCGGCGCGGCGCTCAAAAAGGCGGCGCGGATAGGCCCAATTCAGCCAATCATCCTCGCCGGTAAAGTAATTTTTCAGCCGGAAACCCACCGCGCCCAAGCGTTCATCTTCGCGGAAGAGCGCCACGACAGTTTGCAGCGCGTGGTCGTCGGCGAGAATCGCATCGTTGTCCACGCTGACGATGATCGGCGCGTCTCCCTGGGCGTTGCCCACGTTGCGCCCACCGGCAACGCCCAAGTTGCGCCCCATTTCCAGTAACTGGATCGCCCCTGTTTCGTGCAGCGGGCGCAACGCCTGGAGCGTTGCGGCGTCGCTGCCCTGGTCTACCACCCAGATCGTCGCCTGCACGTCTTTTTGCTGTTGCACATTGGCAATGGTTTCCAAGATCAAATCGCGCCGATTCCACGAAAGGATCACCACATCGAGCGCCGGCAGCATGTCAGTCATCGCGTCCCCCTGCTCCACCGTCCAAAAGCCAACGTGTTGATGCCCAGCTTGCGCCGCACGAAAACGTACAGGGTCACATTTTGCGCCACCATCGCCAATGCCGTTCCCACAGCCGCCCCCTCGATGCCCCAGCGCGGAATGAGCGCCATATTGAGCGCCACGCTCAGCACCACGCCGCCCAATGCAATCACACTGCTGGCGCGCTGGTGAACGGTCAGGTGCAACAGCTCGTTGACCGGACCGGAAGCAGCGTTGGCAAAGTGCCCCAGCGTCAAGATGATCAGCGCCTCGCGTCCGCGCACAAACTCCGCGCCGAAAAGATGCAACAATGGGCCGGCAAACGCGATCATGCCCAAGGCCATGCCCAGCGCCAAACTCAGCGAAAGCGCGGTCGCCAACGTCACCAGGCGCTGCAAGCCCGCCCGATCCCCCGCGCGATAGAGCGGCGCGATGCGCGGCGCGGTCACCGCGTTGACCGCGTAGAGCACAAAGCTCACCAGGCTGGCCGCGCGTGCCACCGCCGCATAAACGCCCGTCTGCGCGGCGGAAAGCGTCAGACCGACGATCAGCAAATCCACGCGGCTCATGGCGATGGTGGCCCCGTCCACCACCAACAGCGGCAGCGCCGTTCGCAGCCAGTCGCGCAACGCATACGCCGGACGCACGTCCCGCAGCCGCGCCCCGATGCGTCGCCGCAACACCCACGCTTGCAACGCCGAGACGATCAGCAATGCACCGAGCAACACCAGCACGCCCTGCAGTGCCGTCAGCGAGCCACGCAACGTGTAGAGCACACCCACCCCCACGATCAGCAACATAGGCTGCACGATATACGGCAACCCGTAAGCTGTGGTGACATCGTCCAGACTGCGGAGGGCGTCCATTTGCACGTTTTTCAGCGCGAAGAAGGGCACGCCGACCAGCCCAACCGTCAGCACAGCCAAATTGACGTGTGCGGGGGAAACGGCGGCAAAGGTCAGCGCGACCGCCCCACCCAACACCCCGCCCACCCCCAACGCGATCAGGCGGAAGGCACGCAACACGCCTTTGACGTGCGGCCAGTCGTGCGCGGCGACGTATTCCGGCAGGAACTTGAGCATACAAAGCGACATCCCCAGCGCGCCGAAGACCGCCAACAACTGCGTCCAGCCGGAAGCATACGCATAATCGCCGAAGCTCGCCGCGCCCAACCAACGCGCCAGCAACACCTGCGAGCCGTAGATCAGCATCGCGCCGCCCGTTTGCAGCACAAACGCGATCCCCGTACCGCGTACCAACGGCGCGACCATCGGCGAGCGCCAAGCTCGGCGCAGCGCATCACGCACGGTCGGCCTCCCGCGAAGTGTGGCTCGGCGAGCAGCGCAACTCACCGCGTGCGCGGGCGCGCACGTCGGCGGCCAGGTGCGGGAGCAGCGCCCAGGGTTCGACCACATAGCGGTAACCGAGGCGGCGCGGCTCAGCGGCCAAGCGCGCCAGCCACTCCAACCCCAATCGGCTCATGGCACGCGGCGGCGTGGGAATCGCTCCGGCGAGGTAATCCAGCGCCGCGCCCACCGGCAACATACACGGAACACGCAGCGCGGCAGCGTGCGCGGCCAGCCAACGCTCTTGGCGCGGCATCCCCATGCCCACCAGCAGCACATCCGCGCCCCAGGCATTGATCGCTTCCACGACGACGCGATTGGCCGCCGTGTCGTCCATCTCAAAATAGCCGTGCCGCGCGGTGAAGGCCAGCCCCGCAAAGCGTTTGCGCACAATCTGCGCACCCCGTTCGGCGACTTCCGGCGTGCCGCCCAGGTAGTAAACGCGCCAACCCTCGGCAGCGGCTGTGCGCAACAGCGGCGGCAGCCAATCCACCGCCGTAAAGCGGTTGGCGCGGCCCAAAGGCAGCCCCATCAGCCGCCCCCAGGCGACAATCGGCATCCCGTCAATGAAAACGGCGTCCGCCAGCGCGTAAAAGACGCGCATGGTCGCGTGGCGGTGGCGCAGCGCCACGC
>CAZZNC010000456.1:0-2555 GCA_964655405.1 uncultured Anaerolineaceae bacterium
ATGGAAGTGTCGAAAGCCGTATAAACGACGGCGGCCACCATGCCGCGCAAGGCCGGCGGCACGCTGTCTTGCGCCAGCGCGTCCCCAATCGTGCGTACCGTGCCCCAACCCACCGCCAACAGCGCCACCGCCACATACGCCCCATACGTCTGGCGCACGTGGCTCATGGCCCAAATGCCTCCCATCAACAGCGCCAAGCCCGGAATGGCGACCGTTTGTCTGCCGATGCGGTCGGAGAGACGGCCCGCTATCGGTTCGATCACCGTGTCCACCAGCGCCCACACGCTCAGCCCCAAGCCGATAGCCACCGGCGCGAGCAGGGCAGGGGCGTCGGCAAAGATGGCTTTGCGGTCGGCCAGCAGCGGAAAGTAGGTGATCGTGACCGTGAAGCCGACCCCTGTGCCTGCCATCAGCAAGATCGCGGCCCACGCTCCACGCATCCGCAAGATGATGTGAACGCTGTTGCCCATGTTGCCTTTGGGTTGGTGATGGGGACGGTTGCGCGGCAAGGTGTATGCCACCAGCGCGGCCAGCCCAGAAAGTACGGCGCTGGTCAAAAAGACGGCTTGGAAGCCCAACGCGCTTTTCATGCCTTCGCCCACGAGCGGGCTGGCGATCATGGCGACAGAAAAGGCCGCGTTGCTCATCCCCAGCGCTTCCCCACGCCGAGAAGGCGGCGCAAGGTCGGCGACCAGCGCTTTGTTGGCGGTGGTGAAAAGCCCAATGCTCATGCCGGAAAGCAGCCGCCCGATCAAGAAGAGCGGCAGCGAATGGGTGAAGCTGTAAAGCACGTTGGCGAAGACGCCGACCAGCGCGCCGATGAGTATCAGCTTGCGGCGTCCGTGTTTGTCGGAAAGCGTGCCGCTGGGCAGGCGGGAAGCAACGGCGGTGATCGTGACGAAAAGCGTGGCCGTGCCCACCCAGTAGGCGGGCGCGCCGATCTCGTCGGTGACGAAAAGCGGCAACACCGGCGAAACCAGCGTTAGCCCCAGCGCAAAGAGTAGAATGCTCAACATGGCAACGTAGTAAACGCGCGGGAAAGGTTCGCGCGGCGCCGTTGCAGGCGTGCGAGATGACGGCATGGCAGCTCTCGTATGTGTGTTGGTAAGCCCGACCCGAGGTTAGGGCTGATTTTGTGGTGCGTGTTTCAGACGGAAGGCGTCCTCGGTGAGGATCATCGTTTGGAACAGCCCGTTGGCCCAGACGTGTTCCACTTCAAAGCCCACTTCTTGGCACATCTGGATGGCGTGGGCGTTGTCTACGCGCGTATCCAGGCGGACCGCCCCGCAAAAGTCTGTGCCAAAAAGCGCCGTGACATACGCTAGCAAGGCTTCGGTGGCATACCCTTGCCCCCAGCGCTTGGCGTGTCCCAAGATCAGCGCTACGCCGACGCTGCCCGGGCGGTCATCGCTGGCGATGTAAAATTCACCGATGGGCGTTTGGGCGTGGTCGCGCAAGCAGATCACGAAATGCGTGCGGCAGCCGTCGCGCTTGTCTACGTAGCGCCGGAACCAGGCTTCGATGTCCTCGTCGTCGTATTGCATTCCCACCGAATGGCAACCCTGCGCCGTAATGGTGGGGTCGTTCCACCACTTTTTCAAATAGGGCGCGTCGGCGCGTTCCGAGGGGCGGATGAAGAGACGTTCACTTTCGACGTACTGCGGAACAGGCGGAAAATCCGAATGGCAATTGTTAGTCATCGTCGTCTAGCCTCAAGACTGCCATAAACGCTTCTTGCGGGACTTCCACATTGCCGATCATCTTCAGACGCTTCTTGCCTTTTTTCTGTTTTTCCAGCAATTTCTTCTTGCGGGTGACATCCCCGCCGTAGCATTTCGCCAACACGTCTTTGCGCAGCGCCTTGACATTGGCGCGGCTGATTACGCGCTTGCCGACCGCCGCTTGGATGGGCACTTCAAAAAGTTGGCGCGGGATCAAGCGTTTGAGCCGCGAAACCAGCTTTTGCCCTTTGCGGTAAGCGTCGTCCTCATGCACGATCATTGCCAGCGCGTCCACCGGCTGTTTGTTCACCAGCACGTCGAGCTTGACCAGCCGCTCGGGGCGGTAACTGTCGAAATGGTAGTCCAAGCTGGCGTAGCCGCGCGTGACGGACTTCAGCCGGTCGTAAAAGTCCACGATCAGCTCGGCGAGCGGGATGCGATACTTGAGCTGCACGCGCTTGGCGTCCAGATATTCCATGCTGACGTATTCGCCGCGCCGTCCGGTCACCAGCTCCATGATCGCGCCGATGAACTCTTCCGGCGAAAAAATTTCGATAGCCATCCAGGGTTCGCGGATTTCGGCGATTTCGCCCTCGTCGGGCAAGTCGGCGGGGCTGGTGATGACGATGGTTTCGCCGTTGCGCAGCTCGATCTGGTATTCCACGCTGGGCGATGTGGCGACGATGTCCAGGTCGTATTCGCGCTCCAACCGCTCTTGGATGATCTCCATGTGGAAAAGGCCGAGGAAACCCACCCGAAAGCCAAAATTGAGTGCCTGGGACGTTTCTGGCTCGAAGACGAGCGAGGCGTCGTTGAGCTGCAATTTTTCCAGCG
>CAZZNC010000457.1:0-2553 GCA_964655405.1 uncultured Anaerolineaceae bacterium
CAGCAGCGGATGACGGGCCGAAACGGGCATTGGGCACAAAGTGTCCCAGGGCATACGCTCTTCGGGCGGGTGTACGGGCGAGGTGCGAACAATAGGCATTGCTTAGTTTATCTCCTCTACGCTGACGATGTGCAAGGTAATCCCCATTTTTTCCAACCGTTTGCGGAACTCCGGATCGAGCCTGTTGTCGGTGACGATTTCGTCCACCACAGAAAGGGGCGCTACACTGGCAAACGTCTTCAGCCCAAACTTACGGCTGTCGGTGAGCAAGATGCAGCGTTGACTGTTTTGGATCAGGTGGCGCTTGACCTCGGCGTCCTCCAAATTGTACTCGGTCAGGCCGGCTTCGATGTCCACACCGCCAATGCCGATGAAAGCGGTGTCCACGTAAAAGCGGCTGAACGTATATTCCGCGACCGGCCCGATCATCGAGTGCTCGCCCGGGCGCACGATGCCCCCGCAGAGCATGAGGCGGATGCCGGGTTGGTCGGTGAGGATGTTAGCAATCGGCAGGCTGTTGGTCAATACGGTGATGTCGCGCATTCGCGTCAATTGGCGGGCCAGTTCCAACGTGGTCGTGCCGATATCGAGCGCGATGCTGTTGCCTTCGTGCACCAAACGTGCCGCAAAGCGCCCAATGGCTTGTTTGGCGGGGCGGGCTTCTTGCACGCGGGCCAACACCGGCGGTTCATAGCTGCGCCCGCGTGCGCTGACCGCACCCCCGTGAATGCGTCGCAACAAACTTGCTTTTTCCAGCAGCGAAAGATCGCGGCGGATGGTCATATCCGAAACGCCGAAGCGCTCGCATAGCTCGGCCACGCTCACCGACCCTTTTTCCGTGATCAACTGCAAAATTACTTTTTGGCGTTCATGAGCATTCATAATGGCTGCACCGTTTTTCGTCTCTCAAATTAATGTTATAATACGCACACAATAACGCGCAATCTATGTTGAATTATGTTCAAATAAACATAATTGGCAAATTTTCGTGAGGGACAACGCAAGGGGAAAAGCTGACGGCCAGTCGCCATGACGAGACTGACCGCCGAAGGCAAACAGGGTTAAGCACGCCGCGAGGGAATGACCAAATAGTCGATCCAGTTGCGCAACTCAGCTTGGCGGATTTGCGAATCGATCAGGTCATCGCCCACATCAAAGCGCGCGCGCAGCGCCGGATCGTTCGGGCTTTCGGCCAAGGCGAACATATCGCGCGCGTAGGCCAACACGTCTTGCTCGCGCTCGAAAAAGCCTTCCTTCACCAACGCACCGGCGCGCGCATTCATCAAGCGTGCCATTTCGTAAAAGGTGTATTCCGGATGGTATTGGGTGGCCCAGAATGTGCCGTTCTTATACTTCACTTCCAGCGCCTGAACGTGGGTGTGCTCGTTGGTTGCCAGCAAGGTTGCTCCGGTGGGCAGTGAGGTGATCTCGTCCAGATGCATGATGAAGCCGTCGTAAACGTCCGGCTTGCCGCGCAAAAGGGGATGCGCCTGGCCCGCTTCGGTGCGGTGGATGGCGCGCGCAATGCTCCACTCGCGTCCGCGCGGGTTCTTTTTCACCTCGCCGCCTGCCGCATACGCGGCCATCTGGATGCCCCAGCAGCTGCCATACTGCGGCACGCCCGCTTCGTAGATAGCACGGGCCAGCTCCACCTGGCGCGTGACGCGCGCGTCCTCGGTGTTGTAGATCGTCAGGTCCGAACCCGTCCAGATATAAGCGTCATAGGAACGCAAATTCGTGCCGCTCGGCAGCGCGTTGTCCAGGTCGGCGATGAAAAGCACGTCCACCTGCGCAGCGGGAACGTAACTGCGCAAAAAAGCCATGTACATATCGTGCGGATGGCCCACGTCCGCCTCGTCGAAGCGGTCGCGGCTGGTCTTGGGGTAGCCGTTGAGAATGGCGATTGCGAGTTGCAAGTCGTTGTGCATGGGTGTTTTCATCCTTAGAAACGATGCAGTCCATCGGTGTTATGGCATCTCGCCCGCCGAACATATATCACGTGACACTGGTCAACGCGAGCGAATTGCCCTTATGCTAGATCGAACGCGCGGAAATTTCTAGAAGAAGCGTTTTTGTGAGGTACACCAAAGGAAGGTTGACGATGCCTTACGGTTATCACGGAAAAATCCTACATGTCAATTTGACCACCGGCGATCTGACGGTCGAGGAGCCGGACGAGACGTTTTATCGGACTTATATGGGCGGGAGCGCGATGGGGCTGTACTACTTGCTGAAACATACCCCCGCCGGCACCGATCCACTCGCGCCGGAAAACACGCTTTCGCTGATGCTCAGCCCCATCACCGGCACGCCGATTGCCGGCCAGAGCCGCATCACGGCGGTGGCACGTTCTCCGCTGACGCACATGGTCGGGGACTCACAGGGGGGCGGCTTTTTCCCTGCTGAGCTGAAGTTTGCGGGCTTTGACGGCATCGTGATTCACGGGCAGGCGGAAAAGCCGGTCTATTTGTGGGTGCACAACGGCGAAGCCGAGCTGCGCGACGCAACGCATCTTTGGGGGCGCGTGACGCACGACGTGGAAGAAGCGCTCCG
>CAZZNC010000458.1:0-2543 GCA_964655405.1 uncultured Anaerolineaceae bacterium
CGGGGCGGGCGGCGCGCCCATGCGCACGGTGACGGCCCAAGCGTCCCTCCGGCGGGCGTCTATGTGCAAACGCCGCGAGGCGTGCGGCAGCGCAGCTCGCGGGGGGCGGGGGCAAAGCCCTCGCCGCGCTCAAATCCCGCGTCTTCCCTACGATTGCCCCGCTTGCTGCGTGGCAGAGCGGGGTGACTTTTGCCTTTCGGGGGCCAATTGGCTACACTGGGAGGCACACGCGACAGGCTTGCACCAGCCCTCGCCATGAATTGAGGAGAAACTACGACTATGAACGTGATGCGACATATCCGCACTTCATTTCGTCTGGTGGCCGCGACAGCGTTGGTGGTGACACTGAGCGCAGCATGGGGCGCGTCCGTGTGGGGGACGGCAGTCTATGCGCAGGGCGGCACCGGACATCCGATCACCGTTGGCGACGTGGTGAACGGGACACTGGACGCGGATAACTTCATGCAGGTTTACACGCTGACGGCCAGCGCGGGCGACTCGATCACGGTCGAGCTTTCGACCGACGAAGCGGCCTTGGCTCCGGTTGTGACGGTGACGGACGCGCGCGGGAACATCGTGGCGCAAGATGCCGACATCGCCAGCGCGACAACGGCAACCCTGGCCGATGTGGAAATTCCCAACACCGGCACGTACTACATTTTGGTGATGCGCGGCAGCGGCGCGGACGGCACGGCTAGCGGGTCGTACACGTTGCGGCTGAGCGGTATTCAGCAAGTGGGCGGGCAAACCGCCACGTTGGAAAACGGTGGGATCACGTTCCAACTCAGTTGGAGCGCCGCTGTTGATTTGAACATGGAAGTGCGCGATCCTGTGGGCGGCACGGTGCATCGCACCAGCCCGGGATCGCCAAGCGGCGGGTCACTGGACGCCGACGCCAACGCCGATTGCGCCACCGCGACGGCGGAATCCCCGACTGAAACGATCACGTGGCCGGCGGGCGTTGTGCCGGCGGGCAGCTACGAGATCATCATCTACTATACGCAGCCGTGCGACGCAGGCGGCCCGCAAATGTTCCAGTTCAATGTGGCGGTCAACGGGCAAACGCCGCAGGCCATCGTGGGCACGCTCAACCCGGGACAGCAGTACCTGGCCCGCATGGTGCTCGATCCCGATGGCACGTGGCAATTGGTGAACGGTGGCGTCAACGCGGGGCTTAACGTGACGTTGCTGGATACGCACATTGCCAACGCGACGCCTATGGCCCTGGGCAGCACCGTTTCCGGCGTGATCACGAACGTGACCCCTGCGCAGGCGTACACGTTCGACGCCACGACCGGCGCGAAGATCACCGCTACCATGCAGGCGCAATCCGGCAACCTGGACCCGTATTTGGTGTTGCTAGGCCCGGGGAACGCAACTTTGGCGAGCAACGATGACGCTGGCCCGAACAGCACCGATGCGTCGATCACCTACACGCTGCCCACCGACGGCACCTATACCGTGATCGCTACACGCTACGGGCTGACCATCGGCGGGACGGAAGGCGAATACAACCTCAACGTGGTGGCAGCGCAACCGGAGGTCGTAGCTCCAAACACGACCGAGACGGTCGCCACGCCCGCCCCGGGAGCCGAACAACAAGGCGAGTTGCCCGCCGGAGCGATTGAGGTCAAGTTGGAATGGGCGACGCTGGCAGATGTGCAGCTTTTGGTGCGTGACCCCAGCGGCGATTCGGTCTATGATGACAGCCCGATTGTGCCCAGCGGCGGCATCCTGGAGCGCAACGGCAACGTGGGTTGCCAAAAACCAACCGATGCGCCTGTTTCCTACATCTACTGGCCGCCCAACCGGCTCATGCCCGGGACGTATGAAGTCGAAGTGTGGTACCAAGAGGTGTGCGAAAACGACACGCGCCCCGTTAACTTCGGTTTGTCGGTCAACGTCAACGGCCAGACCATCATCAACACCACGCAACCGGCCAGCCCGAATTCCCACTATATGATCACGTTCAAGGTGGAGCCGGACGGCACGGCCATTGCAGGCCCTGGCGACTTCTTCGACATGGCGAACGCCGCTTCGCTCAACTATCTGCCCGAACTGCCGACCGCACTGCTGATCGAGTACGGCCAGACTGTCACCGGCAGCATCACGGATCAGCAGCACTTCGTGGTCTATGCCTTCGAAGGACAGATCGGCGACGTGATCTCGGTGGGCATGGAAGCCACCGGCGGCACGCTCGATCCTGCGCTGTACCTGATCTCGCCGGAGCACGTGCAACTGAAATACAATGACGACGTAAACCCGGGAGAAAATCCCAATTCGGCGATCAAGGATGTGACGCTGGCTTCCACCGGCACGTATTACTTGGTCGCAACGCATTACGGGCTGCACGTGGGCGGCACCCAAGGCACATTCAGCCTCACGCTGACCCAAGAGTAAGCACGCGCCCGCATGTTGGAATGGGCACGCCCGCCATCGGAAACCGGTGGCGGGCGTTTGTTGTTGCGGGGGCAGGCGTGGTGGGTGCGCGTGGGCGCGCCGCCCGCCCCGCGCTTCGCGCGGCGCAAAGCGGCTTCCGCCGC
>CAZZNC010000459.1:0-2532 GCA_964655405.1 uncultured Anaerolineaceae bacterium
AGGACGAGGCCGATCTTTTCACTTTGCGCGCGGAAGACCTTCTGCCGCTAGAAGGGTTCGCGGAAAAGAAAGTGCAAAACCTGCTGGCGAGCATCCAGGCGGCCAAGGATCGTCCGCTGGCGCGTTTGCTGGCGGCGCTGGGTATTCGCGGGGTGGGCGGCACGGTCGCCGAGCTTTTGGCGCGGCACTTCTACAGCATAGACGCGCTGGCCGCCGCCGGCCAGGAGGACCTGGAGGCGCTGGAGGGCATCGGGCCGCACACCGCGCGCGCCGTCGTGGAGTGGTTCGCCGACCCGCGCAACCGCCGCCTGATCGAAAAGTTCCGCGCGGCGGGCGTGCGCTTGGCCGACGTCCCCCCCGAAACCGATACCACGCCGCAGACGCTGGCGGGGCTGACCTTCGTGCTCACCGGCACGCTGCCGCACCTGAAGCGCAACGAGGCCAAGACGCTCATCGAGACGCACGGCGGCAAAGTGACCGGCAGCGTCAGCCGCAAAACGTCCTATGTGGTGGTGGGCGAAAACCCGGGCAGCAAATTAGACAAAGCGCAGGCGCTGGGCGTGCCGACGCTCGACGAGGCGGGCTTGCTGGCGCTGATCGAAGAAGGGCAGGGGATATGAGCAGCACGCCGAGCGTTTATTTGCGCCCCGACCGCCTCAAAGCGGTGGTGCGGCGGCATCCCTGGGTCTATTCCGGCGCGGTCGGGCGTGTGGAAGGCGACCCGCCGGACGGGAGCGTGGTGGCCGTGCGCGCCGCTGACGGGCAGTTCCTGGCCTGGGGCTATTGGAACAGCCGCTCGGCGATTCGCGTGCGCTTGCTGAGCTGGGACGAAGGCGCGCCGATCACGCGCGACTTTTGGCGGCGGCGGCTGGAGCGCGCCATTGCGGCGCGCGAGGTGGCACAGCGCGTCCACGCGGGCGGCACACCGAACGCCTGCCGCCTGGTCAACGCGGAAAACGACAGCTTGCCCGGGTTGGTCGTTGACCGTTATGGGGATTGGCTGGTGCTGCAAGCGCTCACCTACGGGATTGAAGCGCACAAAGCGTTGATCGTCGAGCTGCTTGTCGAGCTGTTGAACCCTGCGGGGGTCTACGAGCGTAGCGACGTGGACGTGCGCGCCAAAGAGGGCCTGGAGCCGCTGACCGGCCCGCTGGCGGGCAAAGAGCCGCCGGAGCTGATCGAGATCGACGAGAACGGGCGGCGCTTTTTGGTGGACGTGCGGCGCGGGCACAAAACCGGCTTTTACCTGGATCAGCGCGACAACCGTGCCGCCGTCGGTGAGTGGTTTCGTTGGGACGCTGAGGCCGAGCGGCGCGTGGTGCTCAACGCCTTTGCCTACACGGGGGGCTTTGCCGTCTACGCGCTGGGGAGCTTGGCCGGGCGCGTGGTCAACGTGGACACGTCCGCTGATGCGCTGGCGTTGGCGCGGCAAAATGTGGCGCTGAACGGCTACGCCACGCCGGACGAGGACTTCGTGCAAGGGGACGTTTTTGCCGTGCTGCGGCGCTATCGGGACGCGGCGCAACAGTTCGACATGATCGTGCTCGACCCGCCAAAATTCGCCCAGTCCGTCCGCCAAGTGGAAAGTGCCGCGCGCGGCTACAAGGACATCAACCTGATGGCCTTCCGCTTGCTGCGTCCTGGCGGCGTGCTGGTGACCTTTTCCTGTTCCGGCTCGGTCAGCGCGGAGCTTTTCCAAAAGATCGTCTTTTCCGCGCTGGCGGACTCTGGCCGCGAGGCGCAGATCGTGCGTTGGCTGGCCCAGGCGCCCGATCATCCCGTCGCGTTGACCTTCCCCGAGGGCGCGTACCTCAAGGGGCTGATGTGCCGCGTATGGTAGGGCGCGCGCGAGGCCGTCGCGAGCGTCAGCGAGCGGTGGCCGACGTGCGCGCGAACGGGGCGGGCGACGTGCCGCGCAGCTTTTTGCGCGGCGCGAGGTCGCCCCGCCGAGAGGCGCTCAGCGGCGTTTGGCGCGTTCGCGTTCCGCTTGCAGCGCGGCCAGCCGCTTGATCTTGTCGCTCGTTTCCCGCCAACTGATGCGGCTCAGCCCCATCTTTTCCCGCAACCGCTCCAAATCCATCCCCTGCCGGTAAGCGCGCACCGCGCTCGTCCAGCGCAGCACCTCGAACGAGGCTTTTTCCGTCACGCCCGCCGCCTTTGCCACGTTGTGCAGAATGTATTCCAGGTTGCGCGCCGTGCACGTGAAAAGCGTCTCCTGCGGGCGATATTGCGCTACGTACTCGTCCAACACGCTTAGCCAGTCCGGATCGAGGGGGATTTTGCGTTCCTTGTACGTGTTGGGCGTGCGATGTCGCACAATCAGCACTGGCTGAGCGGGGTCGCTGCGCTCGATGTCTGCCAGCGTCAGCCGCATACACTCGCTTTTCTTGATGCCTGTGTCCAACAGCAGCCGCAACAGCAGATCGGGGCGGGCGTCTGGTTTTTCCTCGTTCAGCTGCAAGCTCAGCGTGTGCGCCAACATGCGCCGGATCGCGTTCTCGGAGAGGATCGGTTGCAGCGGCGCGGCGCCGG
>CAZZNC010000460.1:0-2526 GCA_964655405.1 uncultured Anaerolineaceae bacterium
GATATTGTCAAAATTTATCCCAACGGCGTGCTCGCCAACGACCATGTGCAACTTTCCGTCGAAAAGGGGGAAATCCACGCACTGGTCGGTGAAAACGGTGCGGGTAAATCCACGTTGATGAAAATCCTCTACGGGTTGGAACAGCCCACCGAGGGCGAAATCTGGCTGCGCGGCCAGCGTGTCGAAATCGGCAATCCCCAAGTTGCCATTGATCTGGGGATTGGCATGGTGCACCAAAACTTTATGTTGGTGGACTCTTTTTCCATCGCCCAGAACATTGCTTTGGGCATGGAAACGACGCGCGGCTTGGCCGTGGATGTCCCTGTCATCATCGAGGACACGCGCAAACTTTCCGAACAGTACGGTTTGCACATCGAACCCACCGCGCGCGTAGACACCGTACCGGTGGGGATGCGCCAGCGTGTGGAAATTCTCAAGGCGCTCTATCGCGGCGCGGAAATCTTGATCTTGGACGAACCGACCGCCGTGCTCACCCCGCGCGAAACCAAAGACCTTTTCACCGCCATTCGCAACTTGGTCAATGAGGGCAAAACGGTTGTCTTCATCACCCATAAACTGCGCGAGGTAATGGAAATTTCCGACCGCGTGACGGTCATGCGCGACGCGCGCACCGTTGGCACGGTCAACACGTCGGAAACCAACGAGGCCGAGTTGGCACGTATGATGGTTGGGCGTGAGGTTTTTATGCAAGTGGACAAGCCGCCTGTCCAACGTGGTAAGCCGGTTTTGGAAGTGCACGACTTGTCGTACATCAACGAAACCGGACGCACTTTGCTTCGCGGTGCCACCTTTACCACTTACGAAGGTGAAATTTTGGGCATTGCGGGCGTGGAAGGCAACGGACAGACCGAGCTGGTCGAAGTGCTCACCGGTCTGCGTCCGGCATCCAGCGGCGAAGCGTATGTGGATGGGGAACAGGTGCTCGGAGCGGGGCCGCGTCGTGTACGCGAGGCCCACGTGGCACACATTCCCGAGGATCGCTTGACCAACGGCGTTGCCGTGGACGCTTCTATTGGCGACAACCTGATCGTGGATCGCTACTATCGCCCGCCTTTCACGCGGTATGGGTTGTTGGATTTGCACACCATCCGCAAGCACGGTGAGGAATTGATCGAGCAATTCAACATCTTGGCGCCCAGCCCACAATTGCCCGTTGGCTCACTTTCCGGCGGCAATATGCAAAAGGTGGTCGTGGCGCGCGAGTTTTCTTCCTCCCCGCGCTTGTTGATCGCGGCGCAACCTACACGTGGCGTTGACATCGGCGCTATTGAGTATATCCATCAGCAGCTTGTGGACCAACGCACCAATGGGCTTTCTATTTTGCTCATTTCGGCGGATCTGCAAGAGGTGATGAAACTCTCGGATCGGATTATGGTGATGTACGAAGGCGAGATTGTGGCGGTCTTCCCCAACACGCCAGACTTGACCGAGGATAAGCTGGGGTTGTACATGCTCGGCGCGGAGCGGCAATCCCCCGAAGAAATGGAGCAGTACCTATGAAACCCAAAACCGCGCAAACAGGTAAACGGCTGACGCTCCCACTCTTCGGCATTGCTTTGGCCTTGCTCACGCTGGCGCTTTTGAGCTACAAGGCGTATGGCCTCAGCTGGGGCATGTCCTTTTCAGAAATGACAGACGCGATCAAAGCTACGCCCGGGGCGCTGAGCGTTTTGCTGATCAACGCGCTGGCGGGTTTCAGCGTCTTTTTGCTCATCTGGGAGCTGCGCTGGGGCGCTGCGCGTGTGCTTTTGACGGTGGTCGTCGCGCTGGCCTTTGGCTATGTGATGACCGCGTTTTTCAGCTTGGACGCTGCCGACAGCTTGATCCGAGGTGAGTTCCGCATCAAGGTGCTTTCGGATGCCGAGGCGCTGACTTCGATCAACTATGACGAGAAGATCGCTTCGGAATTCACCTCGCCGGACGACGGGGTAAGTTACACATTTGCCGGACGAGCGGGTGATGTGGTTTCCGCGTTGGCCTATGTGGACGAAGACGTTGACTTGGCGCTCGACGTGACGTTGCTGGACGAGGCAGGCAATGTGTTGGGAGAAGGGGCAGAAGCCACCAAAACCCAAACGCGCACCTTCCGCCGCCATCTGAAGAAGAAAAACGGCTACGTCATCCAAGATTTTACATTGCCCGAAGACGGCTTTTACAGCATCTCCGTACAGCCTGCCGAAGGCAGCGAAGACGTTAATGCCGAAGTCACGGTCGCGCTGGTTTCCGACGCGCCGCCGTTGGTGGATTTTGCTTACAACAGTTCACCGGTTGGCGCGATCTTCAACAAGGAAAAAGTCTCCAATCCTCTGCGGGAAGCCGAATACCATTTTGCCGGACGTGAAGGGGATGTTGTTACCATCCTTGCTTATGTCGCGCGGCCAGAAGTGGGCATGGACTTGCAAGTGACGCTCTACGGGCCGGACGGCGAAAAGCTCGGTTTCAACGACAACGCCACCGAAGCGCAGGTGGAGCAGTTCCCCCGCGACCTCAAAAGCACGCACGACG
>CAZZNC010000461.1:0-2519 GCA_964655405.1 uncultured Anaerolineaceae bacterium
CCTCGTTTCTCGATCCTACGACTTTTTCCCTGTCCGAGAAACCGGGGGAAGATCACTCGATGCCTTGTTCGGCTTAGCTTAATGTCTATGGGCGTTGCCCCCACACCACCGCCCACGAAAAACGCCCTCACACTCCGCGCGCTTATTCGGTATAATCCGCCCGTCCAAAAGCGGAAAGGACGTGTATGGAACTGAGAGCGCTTTGGCACATTCTGCGGCGACGCTGGTGGCTGATCGCGCTGCCGACGTTGGCCGCGCTGGCCGTGACGCTGCCCGCGTTGCGGCAAACGTTCGCCCCGCCGGTGAGCTATCAGGTGCAGATGCGCCTGACCGCCGCCGCCCCGCCCCAAGCGGAAGTGGACGGGGGCAGCGCGCCCTACGAGGACGCGGTTTACGTGCCGTTGCTGGCCTCCGAGTACGTGGTGGTGAACATGCCGCACTGGATCACCAGCGACCGCTTTGCCGACGAGGTGAGCGACGTTTTGGGCGCGCGCGGCGTGGAGATCGCCACCGAGGACTTGCGCGGACACTTCGCCGCAGACAGCTTCCGCAGCATCCTCACGCTTTACGTCACGTGGGACGAGCCAGAAACGCTGCGCGCCATCGCCGAAGCCGCCGTCACCGTGCTGCAAGAGCGCAACCAGGTCTACTTCCCGCAGTTCGCGGCGGAAGCGGTGCGCGTGGTGCCGCTGGACGAGCCGGAGGTGAGCACATTGGCCGCGCCGATCAGCGTGCGGCTGATGCCCCTGCTGCGGATCGCGTTGGGGTTGGCGGCGGGCGTGGGTCTGGCGGCGCTGGCCGAGTACCTGGACGACCGCGTGCGCAGCCGCGCGGACGTGGCCGCTTTGGGGCTGGACGTGTTGGCGGAAATTCCACCGGAACGCCGGTAGCCGACGTTTGCGCCGCGCTTGGCTGACGCGCGCGTCCGACGGGCGTCGGTGTGGGTATAATGGGCACGTTGTGAGACGGAGAACCCTATGGACTTGACGTATTATGTGCGCGTGCTGGTGCGGCGCGGCTGGATCGTCGCGCTGGCGGTGATCATTACAGCGGGCGCGGCCTTCGGGCTGAGCAAAGCGCAAACGCCCGTTTACCGCGCCACGCAAAAAGTGCTGCTGCAACCGGCGCGCAACGACTTCGGCCTGACCGAAACGCTGCGCATCCTGCTGCGCAGCTATGTGGTGTACTTGAACACCGACCAGCAAGCCGCCGCCGTGATCGACCGGCTGCAACTGGACATGACCCCGGGCGAGCTGCGCAGCCACACCACGATCAGCTCCGACCCCACCCAACTGATCGTGCAAATTGACGTGGACTTGCAAGACGGCCCGCTCGCCGCGCAGATCGCCACCGAGCTGGGGCGCTTGCTGGTGGAGTATCGCACCGAGGACAACCGCGACCTGCGCCGCGAGGATCGCATCGACGCGCTGTTGATCGACACGGCCACCTATGGCCTATATAAGCCCAAGACCAAAATCAACGTGATAGCCGGTGCCATGCTGGGCTTGCTTTTGGGCGGGGCGGCGGTCTTCGCGCTGGAATATATGCAGTCCAACATCGTGCGGGAAAAAGAAGACGTGGAACGTTTCCTGGAGCTGCCCGTGCTGGCGGCCATCCCCGCCGACGATCTTTCGTAAGAGGTGGCGAATGCCTGAAATTAACTTGATCACCCTGACCGACCCGCGCGCGCCTGCCGCTGAAGCCTACCGCACGCTGCGCACGAACCTCATGTTCTACAGCGTAGATAGCCCCATCCGCACCTTGGCGATCACCTCGCCGGTGGCCGGTGAGGGCAAAAGCGCCGTGCTCGCCAATCTCGCTGTGACGCTGGCGCAAGGCGGCCACGAAACGCTGGTGGTGGATTGCGACTTGCGCGAACCGGCCCAACACACGCTTTGGGGGCTGGAAAACGCGCACGGCCTGACCGATATGCTGCTGGAAGACGCCGCGCTGACCGCGCCCCCCGTGCAGCAGGTGGGCGTAGAGCGGCTGGGCGTGCTCACCAGCGGCACGCTGCCGCCCAACCCCGCCGACCTGCTCGGCTCGCGCCGCATGGACGACGTGATCGCCGCGCTGGCCGAGCGCGCCGAGTACGTGCTTTTCGACGTGCCGCCCGCGCTGCTCTTCACGGACGCGGCGCTTTTGGGGCTGAAGGTGGACGGGCTGCTGCTGACGTTGCGCGCCGGCTCTTCCCGCCGCGACCACGCCTTGCGCGCCAAAGAGGAACTTTCGCGCGTGCATGTGCCCATCATCGGGGCGGTGCTGGTCAACGCGCCGCGCGATAGCGTGTTGGGCAACTACTACGAGCGTCAACGCCGGTAAATTGCATTAGGAGGGCTACCATCCGTGAAAGGCTTGATCCTCAGCGGGGGCAAGGGCACACGGCTCTACCCCCTCACCTACACCCGCGCCAAGCAACTGATCCCCGTCGCCAACAAGCCGATCCTTTTCCGCGTGATCGAAGCGATCCGCGATGCAGGCATCCGCGAGATCGGCATCGTGATCGGCGACAGCGGCCC
>CAZZNC010000462.1:0-2516 GCA_964655405.1 uncultured Anaerolineaceae bacterium
CCCTTGTCGGACAAATCTTTCCACCAGTTGAAGATGGCCTTCATCGGGTCGCTGTCCAAATAGACCTCGGTGGCGCGGTCGGAACGCCCGTTGTCGTTGTTCGCCAACAGCGCGTTTTGTTCGGACATCCACTGCTCGACAAACCAGCTGTGCATGTTCCAGCCGATGCAGCCTTGCAGGCCCAGATCGTCGGCCATGCCCATCAGCTTGTCGCAATCGTCCATCACTTCGCTATAGGTCGCCGGAGCGCCGTCAATGCCGGCCTTCTCGAACATATCGGCGTTGTAGTACAAAATCGGGCTGGAGGAGTTCCAGGGCAAGCTCCAAACATCATCGGCAACGGTGTAGTAGTTCAGCACCGGCTGGATGATGTCGTCGAGGGTCGCCAGCTGGCCTTCGTCCGCCACGCTGCTCACGGGGATGAAGATGCCGCTGTCGAGCGCCAGTTGCGTGCCGACCTCGAAGATCTGCACCACATGCGGGGCGTCGCCCTGCTCGGCGCCCAAAAGCGCGCTGTTGAGGTTGTCGCGGTAGCTGGAAGCTACGCGCAATTCGATCTCCACGTTCGGGTGTTCCGCCATATACGCATCGGCCACGTCTTGCACCCAACCTTGGCGTGTTTCATCGCCGAAGGCGTGCGAGAAAACGATCTTGACCGTGTCGTCTTGGGCTGTAACCGGTGCCGCCAACGCGATCACCGTCACTAACGCAATCGCCAGAAAAACGAGCTTCTTCATTGTTCACCTCTCTATATAAAACAGCTAGACACTATCCAACGAGCACGAACGCTCGTTTACCACAAAAGCGTACTCATACGACGGAAAATCGAGACAAAGCGGAAGTTAAACAAGGCTAAACACTGAGTTAACCGTCCTTGACGTTCCTCTCAGCCGCCACCTCCTTTTGCCTGAAAAAATGAGCGCCATCGTGCGATGGTTTGGACTACAACTATTGTATGCCAAAAAACGTTTTGCTGCCAACAAAGATAAACATTTTTTGTGTTGAAGTCAACAATTTGGCGTGCTCAAGCTACGCTACCCTTTAGCGCCATGAAAAAAAATAGGGAAAACTGGTACATTACAAGCTGGTGAGTTGTGCCAGGCTATTCTGGCGCGAGGCTGAAAGTGAGGAAGCTGTCCATGCTCCATTTTTTGCCGAAACCGTATGCAAAAATAGCGCGGTTGTTGCTGGCTGTTCTGTTCCTGGCGTTGGCCTATTTTCTCATTTCCGCAGAGCTGGCGTCCTTGCCACTGGAAAACGCCGCTTTTGCCATGGACTGGAAAGGCATTTGGCAAGCTTTACAAGGGGGGAAAATCCACTATGGCCCAAGCCTGCGAAATCCCCCGTGGAGTTTGCTTCCGATCTTGCCGTTGGGCTTTTTGCCGCTGGTCGAAAGTTGGGCACTGCTGTCTTTGGGAACGCTTTGGGTGATGATGCTCAGCGTTCCCCGCAGCTCCAAGCGCGTTTTGTACGTGCTCAGTGTGGTGTTGTTGATCTCTTCCTATCCTTCCGTGCGCCACCTGGTGGACGGAAATTTCGAAGGGCTGGTCTTGGCAGGGCTGCTCTTGTTGCTTTACGGCTATCGTGAGCGCAACCCAACCGCTTTTGCCTTTGGCCTGCTGCTCGCCTCCGCAAAGCCCCAAGAAACCTGGCTCGTCTTGCCCATCATCGTCGGAGCGACCTTGCTGCATTGGCCGAAACGCACCATCGGCCACTATAGCGCGCTGGTTGCTTTGGTCGCCTTGCCCTCGCTGGCTGTGTACAACGACGAATGGGTGCAGTCCGTTGTGAGCATCGAACAGCGCGGGTCATTCATGGATTCCAGCCTTATCGCTACCGCGACGCGCCTGGCAGTTCCCGCCGGAATGATCGCGGTTTTGTGGGGCGGCCTACTTGCCGTGACCTTATATGTCACCTACACGCTGCGCAACGACGAGTTTTCGTCGTTGCACGCCGCTTTTTGGGTTGCGGCGGCGCTGTTGCTCGCGCCGTATGCGGCGGGCAACAGCCTGCTAATCGTTGTCGCTTTGGGCATGATCCCGCTGTTTTTAGAAACTCCCTGGCTTGGGTTTTTGCTGTTGGTGGGCACAGACGCGCAATATGTATTTTCGGCGTCTTTCCGCTACAGCACAAGCGCCACCTACATCACCGCGCTGCTTCTGCTTAGTTGGGCCACACTTGGGGTATATCTGCAATATCGCCAGCCGCCGCCCCTTGTGGCCCACGAACAACATGGAGCGCACGAAAAAGCGCTTGATTGACACTTGCGCCCGCCGTGCGCCCCAACCAGGACAGCCTAGAAATAGTTGCGCGTGATGCCGCCGTCCACCACCAGGCTTTCGCCGTTGATCCAGGCGGACTCGTCCGAAGCCAGGAACACGGCAGCGTGCGCCACGTCCTGCGGCTGCCCAAAGCGCCCCATCGGGATACGGCGCAAGCGCAGCATCTTGGCTTCCTCGGTGGCAAAGAGCGTTTCCATCAGCGGCGTGATGATCGGGCCGGGGCAGATTGCGTTG
>CAZZNC010000463.1:0-2510 GCA_964655405.1 uncultured Anaerolineaceae bacterium
CCGGGGTGATCTCGCCCTGGCTGATCCCGATCGCCTTTTCGCTGGCGCTGGCGGCCAACGCGGTCAACCCGCGCGCACTGGCTTATCGCGGCTACGTGCGGGACCGGCAGGGCGTGGACGGACTGGACGATTTGCAGGCGGCACACGCCATGTCCCCAAACGATCCACTGATCGCGTACCTGTTGGGGCAACATTGGCGACTTGCCGGTGACGAAGAGGCCGCGCACGATGCTTTTTTGCAAGCCTTTATGCTAGACTCGACCAATCCGGCGTTGGCGGTGGAGGTGGCGACGTCGTTTTGGGAGCTGGGCGAGTTGACCGAAGCGGAAGGCTGGTTTTTGCGCGCACTGGAGATCGCGCCGGACGATCCACGTTGGCAGGCGACGCTGGCGGCCTTTTACGCAGACACCGGTTTTCGGCTGGAAGCAGGTGGGCTGGACTTCATCAAGCAGACCGCCGCCCGTTTCCCCGACGACGCGGACGTGCAAGCGAGCTTGGGCGCGGTGTATTTGCAGACGGGCGACATTGGGCGCGCTTACGAGGCGCTCAACCGCGCGATGGCGACAGGGGGACAGCTTCCGCGTGTGCGCTACTACTTCGGCGCGGTGTTGGAACGGCACGGCGAGGCCGAGGGCGCGGCGGGCGCGTATCGCTATGTGGTGGAGCAACTCGGCACAGAACGTGGCTTTGGGCTTTTGGCGGCGCGGGCTTTGCGGCGACTGAGCGCGTTTCCGTCGTCATAGCGCGGCTTGGACGATGGTTTTGGCGGTTCAAGTGCGGCGCGCTCCGTGTTAGAATGCGGACATCAGTAAGGACAACGCGGACGCGCGCAAAGGAATGGTTGCGATGATGTGGCGTTGGGGCGTTTTCGGAGCACTGATTGTGGCGCTGGGGTTGCTGATGCCGATGGGCGTGGCGTTGGGCGGCAACACTCCCACGCCGACCGCGACGGCAAATGTCTTCTTCCAAGATGACTTTGCCACCTATAGCGGGCGCTGGCAAGAACAAGAGACACCCAAAGCCTCGGTGATTTATCGGGATGATGCGTTGGTGTTGCGCGTGGTTTCCCCGGGGGCTAGTGTGTGGTCGGTGCCGGATTTTGCGTTGACGTTGGAAAACTACACGTTGCAGACGCGCGTCACGGTGACGGCGGATAGCGACGACGCGGCGGTCGGCTACGTCTTCGGCTATGCGGAGGACGCGCCGTTTTGGGCGTTTTTGGTCAGCGTGCGCGGCGATTGGCAGGTGTTGCGCCGCGACGAGAAAGCATGGCGGGACGTGACGCCGGACGACGCCGAACCTATCGAGCGCGATCCGCAGCAGACGACGCTGGATCTGCGCGCGGACGTGTGCGCGGACACGGTAACTTTTTGGGTGGACGGGCAGCGTGTGGGCGTGTTGCAGCCGGACGTGGAAGCATGGCAGGGGGCGGGCTTCGGGCTGATTGCGCGCGCGGGGCATGGTCGCATAGAAGCGGCCTTCGACGTGATCAGCGTGCGCGCATTGGCGGAAGAGGACGAGAGCACGGACGAGGACGGAAGCGATTTCGAGGTGGGTGAGCGTGGCCGAACAGATTGAGGCGTTTTACCGTGTGCCGAGCCAGCCGCAAAATGCGCGCACGGGCTTGGCGGCGCTGACGTGGCGGCTGATGCGGGTGCATTTTGCGCTGATGGGGCTGGTGTTGCTTGGCGGGGCGCTGGCGTTGGGCACGTATTTGTACTCGCTGGAATTTTCGCGCGTAGAACTTTCCGCCGCGTTGCGTTTGAGGCACAGCAGCGATCTCTATACGTCCACGATGCAGATGCAAGTGGCCGGACTGGTGGCGTTGGCGTTGGCTGCACTGGTGCAGTTCCGCGCGGCGCGCCGTCTGAATGTGCGGCGGCAGGGTGGGCTGTGGACGGTGCGGCTTTCCGCGCTGATGGTGCTTGTCGGGCTGCCGGTAGGCGTGGGGTTGTGGGTGCTTTCCGGCGCGAGCGCCGCGCCGGTGGGTTTGGCACGCCAAGCGTTGCAGGAAGCGGCGCTGCCGGTGCGTGTGGCGGCGGGCTTTTTGGTGTTCCAAGCGGTGTTGGGCGCATGGTATGAGTTGGCGCTCTTTTGGCAACCGGTGCGGCGATTTTTCTGGGCGGGGCGCGCTTTTGAAGACGTGTTGCTGACACGCGCACGGACGGCGGCGCTGGTGGTGTGGGCGCTGGTGGTGATCGCGTTGGGCGTGGCGCTGGGCGTGCTGACCGACTGGCTCTATGAGTTGCCCGTGCCGCGCCCCGAACCCGGCGAGCTGCTTTACGCCAGCACGTTTGACGCCTTCAACGACGAGTGGGATATTTTCCCAGGGCGGGACTCGGCGCAGATCGTGACGCTGGACACGCTCGACGCGGACGTGAGCGCACAGACGGGCGCTTGGTTGGATGGCGCGGCGTTGCAAGTGAAATACGGGTCGGGTGGTTCCGAGGAAGTGATTTGGTCGGTGTTGGATCGCAAATTTAGCGATTTTGATTTGCGTGTGACGGCGC
>CAZZNC010000464.1:0-2498 GCA_964655405.1 uncultured Anaerolineaceae bacterium
GAATTTGAACCGAAGGACACAAAGACACACGCTCTCATGGATGACTCACTTCACACGGCAACGATCATTCGCGCCGCCCACGACCTGACGATTGAAGTGGACGGGTTGGGCTGGCGACTTTATAACGGCGCACAACACCCCGAACAACCTGACTTGCGCGTCGCTTTGTTCGACGCCACAAGCCAAGATATTACCTGCGCACCTGCTTTTGCTCAAGCGCGCCAACTCCCCGCAGCTCAGCTCACCGCCTCCGATATTGCACGTGTGGTGGTGGGGTGGGCGCCGGAAAGTCATAATTGGCATCTCGGCTTGCTGTTGGCTGCACGCCCAGAAAACGGCTTTCAGGTGCGTTGGTGTGGGCTGGCAAGTTGGCCTAGTGGTGACGTGCAAACGCATCTGCAAGAAGCACGCTTGGCCGGACGCGCGTTGGCACATTTGCTCGGACGCCCCCTGCACGTCATTCCTGCGCCCAGCGCGCCCCCTACGACAATCACCGGAGACACCCAGCCGGTACAGGCTACCACGCCGCTAGAACCGATCCGGCTCGTGCCAGAGGCACCTGCTCCTGCCGAAGAGACGATCCCACTGCATCCGTTGCCGTTCGTGTTCGAATCGTGGACGTTGGAACGCACGGAACGCGGCTTGCTCTGGCGACGGCGCACGCGCTGGGTCGGCACGACGTTTGCAAAGATCGTGGCGCTGGTCGTGTTGGTGGTGCTCTATTGGGTGTTGGGGATTGGTACGCAAACGAGCGGCATTGCACCGGTTGCTCCGGCGTGGCTGCCCTGGTTGGGGATTGTGGTGGCGTCCTGGCTGCTTTTCAACGTGTGGCGCAACGTGCACATGCTGTGGAACGCTCAAGATGTGCTCGTGGATATGGACGCTCACGAAGTACGAGCCGTGGGGCACTTTTCCGGTCGAGAGCGTTGGCGCGTGCCGTTTGACACGGCGGGATATGTGCTGCTTTCGCAAACGCCCGCGCAACCCCAAGGGTTGCGCCACAAAAACGCGCATACGCCCATCATCCAAGACGTGTGGTTGCATCTGGCCGACCAAAGCGAGCACTTTTACGAGATCGCAGCCCTAGAACGGGTGGAAGGTGTTTCCCACCATTGGGATACGGTCAAGGTGCAGCAAAAAGTACACGGGCGACGTCCGTTGCAACTGCGTGATTATGACACACCGGCGCACCACGCCGCGCGCGTGTTGGCCGAAACGCTCGAAGTGCCGCTCTGGTTGGATATTCGCTAACGAGCGCGTCACGTATTTCGGCAGAACGGGGAGAACAAGGTGAATCTCTTTGCGAACTCGTCCAGCCATGCGCAAACGACGCGGCTTTTGCTCTTGGCGATCATTGTGCTGACCGTGCCGTGTTACTGCTTGGGCGCGGTGATGTTGGCTTACGCGCCGAACCGTGAAACGCCGACGCCTCCCATGACAGAAGCCACGCTGGGCAGCTTTACTCAGACGCCACGTTACACGCCCACCGTCACCCCCTTTGCCACCTGGACGGGCACGCCGGGGGGAAGTCAGCTTTGGGCCACACCCGGGCAGCTCTATTTGCCGACCAACACGCCTTTTTACTACGTCCCAAGCGTGACATCTCCGTCCACATGGACGCCGTTTCCGTCGTTGACGCTTACGGCTGCTCCCACGCTGACGCCTCTGCCAAGTTCCACGTTACCCGCCAGCGCTACGCCCACCCCTTCGCCAACAGCCAGCGCCACGACTGCCGACACGCCTATACCCACCGAAACGGAAACTCCGACACCGACCGAAACGGCAACCCAAGCGGCTATGCCAACGGCCACCGCAACTTATACAGCCACCTACACACCGACCGCTACCGACACTTCGGCCAACACACCCGCGCCTTCGCCCACGCAAGAAGGCGGTGGTTAGGGACGACTGTCTCCCCTACCACGTGGGCAGGGGAGGCTTTTGGGCTTGGCGGTGGATTTCCTCCGCAATTTTCCACACAGCCTCGGGACGCCCGAGCGCGCGAGCACGTGCAGCGCGATGTGCCAGCGCTGTTTCACCTTCCGCGAGCCAGGCACAGACCGCGTCTGTCACGCGCTGTGCGCCTGGCGCATAGACCCCCGCGCCACCTTCTACCACAAACGTCACGTTGCCGTCTTCTTGTCCGGGGATGGCGCCACTGAGCACCATCGGCACACCCACCACGCACGCTTCTCCGATGGTGGTGGGGCCGGCTTTGGTCACCAAAATATCGGCGGCGGTCAGCAGGTGCGCCATGTGATTGACGAACGGGTAAATCAGCGTGGGGTGCTGCCAATGCTCTGAGGCCAAACGTGCGCGCAGCGCGGCGTTGCGTCCGGTCACGATCACCAATTGCAACGGCGCGGCGCGGCGGTTCAGTTCGCGGGCAATGGGGTACACCGGCCCAACGCCATCGCTCCCTCCCACCAGCAGTATAACCGGCAGCGTGGGATGCAAACGCAACATTTGGCGTACTTGGGCACGCGGCGGCATGTCGC
>CAZZNC010000465.1:0-2477 GCA_964655405.1 uncultured Anaerolineaceae bacterium
CACCCGTTCGGAAATGGCCGAGCCGCTGATTGTGGCGGGGCAAGTGTTGGGCGTGCTGGACGTGCAGTCCGACCAACCATCTTTCTTCACCGAACAACAACAGCGTGTGCTGAGCGTACTCAGTGCACAGATCGCCATTGCAGTCAACAACGCGCGGCTTTTCTCCGAACGCGAACAGTTGCTAGAAGGCACGCGCCAACTGGCAGCCAATATGCAGACCGTGGCCGAAGTCGGCGCGGAAATTGCCGTCTCGCTGGATGTGGAAAAACTGCTCTGGGACGTTTCCAACACCGTGAAGGAACGTTTTGGCCTTTACCACGCGCATATCTACTTGTTGGACGAGGAAAGCGGTTACCTCAATTTGGCTGCCGGCGCGGGCGAGGCGGGCCGCCAGATGGTAGAACACCGGCACCGCATCCCGCTGGCACTGCCTACCAGCTTGGTGGCACGCGCGGCCCGCGAGCAAACTATCGTGGTGACCGACGACGTGACGCGATCCGAAGATTTCTTGCCCAACCCCATGCTGCCGCGCACCCGTTCGGAAATGGCCGAGCCGCTGATTGTGGCGGGGCAAGTGTTGGGCGTGTTGGATGTGCAGTCCGACCAACCGTCTTTCTTCACCGAACAACAACAGCGTGTGCTGGGCGTACTCGGTGCACAGATCGCCATTGCGGTCAACAATGCGCGGCTCTTCTCCGAGCGCGAACAGTTGCTAGAAGGCACGCGCCAACTGGCAGCCAACATGCAGACCGTGGCCGAAGTCGGCGCGGAAGCCGCCGCATCGTTGGACGTGGAAAAATTGCTCTGGGACGTTTCCAACACCGTGAAGGATCGCTTCGGCCTTTACCACGCACATATCTACTTGTTGGACGAAGCCAGCGGCTTCCTCAACTTGGCAGCGGGCGCGGGTGAAGCAGGCCAGCAAATGGCTAAACAACAGCACCGTATCGCGCTGGAACACCCGCGTAGCCTTGTAGCACGTGCTGCCCGCGAACATACTATTGTGGTGGCCGACGACGTGACCCAAGCCGAGGACTTCTTGCCCAACCCGCTGCTACCGCGCACCCGTTCGGAGATGGCTGAACCGTTGATCGTAGCGGGGCAAGTGTTGGGTGTGCTAGACGTACAGTCCGACCAAGCGGATTTCTTCACCGAGCAAAAGCAGCGCGTGCTCGGTGTGCTCGGCGCACAGATCGCCACCGCCATCAACAACGCGCGGCTCTTCTCCGAGCGCGAAACGTACCTGCGGGAAACTCAAACGCTTTACGAGACGGCGCAAGCGCTGATTGCCGCTTCAGACTACCAAACCATTTTGCAGACCGTGTCCGAATACCCGTCCACTCGTGGGATAAGCAACAGCACACTTCAGTTCTTTGAGCTGGACGAAAACGAGCAGCCGATAGCCCTTGAGATCGCAGCCATCATTGACTACGATCCCGAAGGACCAGCAGCAAGCGTAGGACAACGCTTCCCGATTCCTCCCGACTCAGTCGGCCAACACTTGATTAATCTCCGCGAAGTGATGTTCATCGAGAACGTGGAATACGACGAGCGCATTCAAGAGGAAACGAGAGACATTCTGCTGTCCGTAGATATTGTGTCAACGGCACTCGTTCCCCTCTTCCTCACCGACCGTCCCATCGGCATCGTAAGCTTCAACTGGCGTGAGCCGCATCGGTTCAGCGAAGACGAGGTGCGTTTCTATCGCACGCTGGCTCCGCAAGTCGCCGCTGTGGTCGAAAGCCGCCGTTTGCTTGAAGCAGTGGAAAAATCACTGAACGAAACCGCCATGCTCTACGATGTCAGCCGCCGCATTGTGGAAGCCACCAACGAGCAAGATCTGCTCCACGCTGTCTTCGATGCGCTGAACCTGGAACACGTCAACCGCGCGTTGCTCTTCACCTACACCACCGACGAGCGAAACGTGCCAATAGCGGCCCACCTGGTGGCCCACTGGTACAGTGGGAAAGGCAAAGAGCCTGTTCCCATCGGCACAACGCACGATCTGAGCGCTTTTGGCGACGCATTACAGGTATTCATGGGGCGCACCCCTGCCTTTATCACCAATATCCATACCAATCCGCACATCCCCAAGCCGTTAGTGGATGTGATGGCCGCCGAAAACGTAGTGAGCTTGGGCATTTTCCCGCTTTGGGTCGGTGATCGACAAGACGGCTTGTTGTTCTTGGAGACGGAAACCGAGCACCTGTTTACCGAAGACGAAATTCGCCCGCTCACCATCTTGACGGGGCAAATGGCCGTGGCGCTCGATGGTTTGCAATTGCTGGATCGCTCTCAGCGCCGCGCCACCGAGCTGGAAACGGTGGCCCAAGTGAGTGCCGAGGCTTCCCGCACACTCGATCCCGAACGCTTGCTTTGGGATGTCGCAGACCTCACCAAAGAGCGTTTCGAGCTTTACCACGCGCACATCTACTTGCTGGACACAAACAACGAAACGTTGGTGCTGACCGCCGGTG
>CAZZNC010000466.1:0-2476 GCA_964655405.1 uncultured Anaerolineaceae bacterium
AGGCTTACACCGCCCAACACCGCCGCCGCAATCGCTTCCAGTTCCAACCCGATGCTGCTGCGCGGCTGAGCAGAATAGACGCGCGCGGTCAGCAACATCCCCGCGAGCGCAGCCAGCATTCCGCTCAGCGCGTAGGTGAGCAGCTTGACACGATCCACCGGCACACCGGCCAGCCGTGCGGTTTCCTCGCCGCCGCCGACCGCATACACGTGCAGCCCGTAGCGCGTGTAGCGTATCAAACCCATTACCAGGATCACAACAGCCAGGGTCACGGCCACCGGTATGGGTATTTTCCCCAACAACGGGAGATCGAACGAGCCGCGCCGCCAGAAAGTGTAAGCGTCCACCTTGGCGATGGAAATGGGCTTGTTGCTGGTGTAAAGCAGCGTCAATCCGCGCGCCACGCCCATCATGGAAAGCGTCGCGACAAAGGGCGGCAGTCTGCCCCAGACCACCAGACCGCCGTTGACCAGCCCCAACCCAAAGCCAACCCCCAACGTCACCACAACGCTGGGCCAGAAGCCTACCCCCTGGTTGACGATGAGGCCGGCGGAAACCGCGCCCGCCAACGCCGCAATCGAGCCGACCGAAAGATCGATCCCCCCGCTGAGCATGACCAGCGTCATGCCGACGGTGACAATGAGGATATGCGCGTTTTGTTGCGCCACGTTGCGCAAGTTGCGATCCTGCAAAAAGCGCCCCGTCTTGGCGTCGAAATAGTACACCAGCGCAATCATCACCAACAAAACCATGCTGCGCCGCAGCAGATTCAAGGCGAAATTGCGCCAATGCCGGTCGGGACGAATGGATGTTGCTATCGTCATGGTGCTTTTGGCCCTTCCTGTGTGACGATGCCGGTCGCGGCGTTCATCAACGCATCTTCCGTCGTGCTGCGTCCGTCGAACGCGCCCGTCATACGTCCCTCGTGCATGACCAAAATGCGGTCGCTGACGCCCATTACCTCCGGCAGTTCCGAAGAGATCATCAAGATGCCCACACCGCGATCCGCCAATTGACTCATCAAGCGGTAGATTTCCATTTTCGCGCCCACGTCAATCCCGCGCGTCGGCTCGTCCAAGATCAACACTTTGGGGTTGAGCGTCAGCCATTTGGCGATGACCACTTTTTGCTGATTGCCGCCGCTGAGGTTTTGCACGCGCTGTTTTTGAGACGGCGTGCGGATGTTGAGCTGTTCGATTGACTCTGTTGTGATGCGCTGCACTTTGCCCCAGTGGATCAAAATCGGGCGCGTCAGGCGGGCCAAAACGGCCATCACGATGTTGGCCGCCACGCTCATACGCAAAAAGAGGCCCTGCCGTTTGCGGTCTTCCGGCACAAAGCCGATCCCGTGTTGGATCGCTTGTTGCGGGCGACGGATGCGCACCGCCTGCCCGTCCAAAATAATCGTGCCATGCGTGGCCGGATGAACGCCGAAGATCGTTTCGGCCAACTCGGTGCGGCCCGCGCCCACCAAACCCGCCACGCCCAAAATTTCGCCTGCGTGCAGTTTGAAGCTCACGCCGCGCACGCGCGCTCCTCGGTGGAGGTCGCGCACTTCCAATACGACCTTTTCCAGCGCCGGAGGCTTTTCGCGTCGCTCGTAGATTGTGCCGAGTTCACGTCCGACCATCATGCGCACAATATCTTCGGCGTGCAACCCGTCCACAGAGCGTGTGCCCACAAGCTGCCCGTCGCGCAGCACGGTCACCCGGTCGGCGATTTGCAACACTTCTTCCAGGCGGTGGGAAATGAAGATGATCGCCACGCCGCGCGCGCGCAAACGGCGCATCTGCTCAAAAAGCGTCTCGACTTCGCGCTCGGTCAGCGAAGAGGTCGGCTCGTCCATCACAATCAGCCGCGCGTCAATCGAGAGCGCTTTGGCAACTTCGATCATTTGCTGCTGAGCTATCGAAAAGAAGCGTACCGGCGTCCGCACGTTCAGCGCCAACCCCAGCGCGTCGAGTTCTGTTTTGGCCTGGCGATAGAGTTTGCGCCAGTTGATTGTGCCGGGCAGCCAGCCGCGCGGCTCGCGGCCTAAGAAAATATTCTTGCCCGCGTCGAGGTATGGGATCAATGCCAGCTCTTGATGGATCATGCTGATTCCCAGCGCCTGCGCTTCGTGCGGGCTGTGCAACGTCACGGGCTGGCCTCGCCAGCGGATCTCGCCGGTGTCCGCCATGTAAACGCCGTTGAGGATGCGCATCAGCGTTGATTTGCCCGCGCCATTTTCGCCCACCAAGGCCAGAATCTCGCCCGTTTGCACGGTCAAATCCACGTCTTGGAGCGCTTGTACCCCGGGAAACGCTTTGCTGATGCTCGTCATGCGCAAAAGTGGCGTGTCGTCCATGTTCGCCCTATAAATTCGCTGTTGCTCGATGGATAAAGAAAACCGTGCAGGGGCACGCGCCCCTGCACAGCGTGCATTTGACGTGCAGCTTACTCGCCGAGCGTTTCGGCAGTCACCAGCGCCAGATCA
>CAZZNC010000467.1:0-2454 GCA_964655405.1 uncultured Anaerolineaceae bacterium
CTGGAACGCCGCCGGACGTTGGCAGGGACACGCGCCCGTCCCGCTCAACGCCGTAGGCTTGCGCCAGGCGAAGGCTTTGGCACGCTATTTAGCGGCACAATGCCCCTGGCCTGTCACGGCACTTTACAGTAGCGATCTTCCCCGCGCTATGCAAACCGCCCAGGCCATCGCCGAAGCGTTGGAGCTGCGCATCCAGACCGAACCGCGCCTGCGTGAAAAAGACTTGGGCCATTGGCAGGGGCTGACGCGCAAGGAAGTGGAACGCTGGGACAGCGCACGGTACGCCGCTTATCGGGAGAACTGGCCGCACGCGCCCATCCCGGGCGGCGAATCCCCTTTGGAGCTGACCGCACGCGCGCGCGCTGCCATCGAAGAGATCGCCGCCCGGCACGCCGAACTAACGGTGATCGTTGTCAGTCACGGCGGCACGATTAGCGCCTTGCTGGGCGATCTGTTGGAACGCGCAGAAATCCCCTCGCTGCTCAATACATCACTGAGCGTCGTGGAACGCGAAGCGCCGGACGTGCCCTGGCGCATGGAACGCGCCAGTTGGACGCCACACCTCGACGGTGAACGCGCGTTGGGTGAAACGTGGTGAATGGAGGCGCCCGCTAAAATGGAGAGGGTTCTGCTGAAACGTTACCAGCTCACATGATACGTGCAACTAGCATCCCCGTGTTTGCGACACGGAGCGTCGGTGTCGTGTTCGACCACCAAGTGCTTCCCCTCCGGCAAATAATGCTTGGCAATAGCGTACAACAAACCGTAGTCGAAGTCACAAGGATACGGGTTTTCGGCAATGACCTTCAAGGTGTCTTCGCCGATCAGTTCCACAAAGTAATGCCCGATGTCACCGTCCTTATGGTTCATGTGATACGCTTCATCAATGGAAAAGAAGGCGTCTTCTACCGTTTGGATCGCGGGCGGCCACAGCGCGTGCTCGGGAATCCTCATGCCGATGTGAACCAAGTCCAATACGGAGCTGAAATCCCCCCGATCGACGTCTCGAAACACATCTAGCAGAGCTTGCAGCGAATACCAAGAGTCGGGTTGGATATCCACAAGTCCATGCTTTTCCAAAGCAGCCCGTCCCCCTTCTCCCATAGCCGCGATATACGTCAACAACGTTGTGCCGCGAACTTTGGTGTTGGGGTCGAACGAAACGAATTGAGCCATTAGGAAACCTCCTAAAACATGACCTATAAGCACAGTATAGCTCAAAAAAGATGCGGCCTAAGTGCCTTTTTTCTAACATTTCATAAAAAATCTGTGTGTTTCTGACGGTCACTCTTTCGTTCACCCTTTCGCAAACATGCTAAAATGAGGGTGCAGGATTGATCGGTCAGAGAACGCCTTTTACCGAGGAGATGAGGTCGAAGCATTGCCACAAGACGATAATTTGCCGGAAACACACACGGCAGACGAAACGCTGCCGGAAGGCCACAAAAGCGGTTTCGTTGCCGTAATCGGACGCCCCAACGTGGGCAAGTCCACGCTGATGAACGTGATCTTGGGCGAGAAAATCGCCATCGTCAGCCCCAAGCCACAAACCACCCGCTTCCGCCAACTGGGCATCTACACGCGCCCGGACGCACAGATCGTGTTCATTGACACGCCCGGACTGCACGAGCCGCGCACCAAGCTCGGCGAATATATGGTCAACGTGGCGGTAGAAGCACTGCGCGACGCGGACGTGATCTTGTGGGTGGTGGACGCCAGCGAGCCGCCCACCGCCGAAGATCGGCGCATTGCCGAGCACATCACCGCAGCAAGCGCCCAAACGCCGGTCGTGTTGGTGTTGAACAAGACGGATCGCGCGCCGGACGAAGGACAACTCCGCACCCACCGCGCCGCCTTCCAGGAACTGGCGCCCACCGCGCGCGTGACCGAAACGGTCGCCACCCAAGCATTCGGCGTGGCGGAACTGGTCGAAACGCTGGTCGAGCTGTTGCCGGAAGGGCCGCGCTACTACCCCGCCGACCAACTTTCGGATACGGCGCTGCGCGACATCGTGGCGGAGATCATCCGCGAAAAGGCGCTGCTGAACCTGGAGCAGGAAGTGCCGCACGGGGTCGCCACCCAAGTCGAGGAATTCAAGCAGCGCAGCGACGACCTGACCTATATCGCCGCCACGCTCTACGTGGAGCGCGAGTCACACAAAGGCATTGTGATCGGCAAGGGCGGCAAGATGCTCAAACGCATCAGCCAGCAGTCCCGCGAGGAGATCGAGCGGTTGCTGGGAACGCGCGTTTATCTGGAGCTGTGGGTCAAGGTGCTCAAACATTGGCGCAAGAACGAAAACGCGCTGCGTCGGCTGGGTTACCGGCTGCCACGACGCAAATAGCGCGTGGAAGATGATGGGGGCGCTGCCCCCATACCCCCGCAAGGGGCGAGCATCGCCCCTTGACCCCGCCGCGCGAACGCTGGCGCGTTCAGCGCGGCACGGTGGGCATG
>CAZZNC010000468.1:0-2430 GCA_964655405.1 uncultured Anaerolineaceae bacterium
AGTGACGCTGTCGTGGTGCTCAGGACGCGGCAAAATGTCTGAAAGCGTCAGGGGGCGTGCGTCCCGCAGGATGAACACCGCCAGCCCCAGATAGAGCACGAACAACAGCATCATCAGTTCCACCGGCGCATTCCCTGCCAGCAGCACCACGCCCAACGCTGCGCCTACGATAGCCAGCCAAACCAATGTGCCGCGATAGCTTTGTCGAAACATCGTTTCCTCTCGGTGGTTTTACACACACGCCATTCTTGACCGTACCGGCTTCTGCGTGGCACTTCCGCCCCTCTCTATAGTAACTTACGTTCAAGGGGCGTGATAGTCGCACAAAGACCGCCAGGATACAATATCGCTATTGCGAACGCTTTACAATTAGCCCTGTGATCCGCTACAATCGGAGCAGGTTTGGGCGGGTTGTAAGGATAGTGAATCATGGCCGTTCGGAAAGTAGTGATCGTTCCTGCTCCGGTGTTGCGGAAAAAAGCACACCGCGTGCAACGCTTCGACGACCCGAAGTTGCAAGCGCTGATTGACGACATGGTCGAGACGATGTTGGAAGCGCCCGGGATCGGCTTGGCGGCGCCACAGGTAGACGTTAGCCAACGCCTGATCGTGGTGCGGCTGCCGGACGATGAGCAGTCCCGCGAAGAGTACGGCAAGGACGCGGGCGTTTTGCATATCGTGCTCAACCCCAAGATCATCCGCACCTCACAGGAAATGGTAGACGGCGTGGAAGCGTGCCTTTCCATCCCGGGCTATTACGGCACCGTTTCGCGGCACGAGGCGGTGACCGTGCGCGGGCAAGACCGGCACGGCAAGCCGATCAGCATCAAGGCGCGGGGCTGGCTGGCGCGCGTGTTCCAACACGAGATCGACCACCTCGACGGCGTGCTGTTCATTGACCGCGCCAGCGAGATTTGGCGCTACACGGATGGGGAAGAAGCCGAAGGCGAGCCGCTGGAAACAGCACGCGACGATTCGGCAGAACGCCCCGCCTGACGCGCGCCCCTTTTGCGTATACGTTCCAAAGGCGTCCGGCTTGGCAAGCGGACGCCTTTGGTATTTGCACTTGGAGGAAATGCACCAGTGCGCCGATTGTCCGGGCGCTGGCGCTGTGTTAGCATCGCGGGCGCTGTGGACACCTACCGCACGTGAGAGGAGCGCACACCATGAGCATCCCCCAATCCCCGATTGACGTAGCCATCCTCGGCGCAACCGGTGCTGTGGGACAACGTTTCGTGCAATTGTTGGAAGGTCACCCCTGGTTTCGGATCGCGGAGTTGGTCGCCAGCGACCGCAGCGCCGGACGTACCTATGACGAGGCAGCGCGTTGGGTGGTGGGCGGCACTCCCCCGCCCCAGATTGCCGCGCAGCGTGTGCTGCCACTGGACGCCGAGATCCAATCGCGGATCGTGTTTTCGGCGCTGCCCGGGGACGTGGCGGAAACGGTCGAGTGGCACTTGGCGGAAAGTGGGCATGTGGTGTGTTCCAATGCGCGCGCCTATCGGATGCACGAACACGTGCCGATCTTGTTGCCGGAGATCAACGCCGAGCACGTGGCGTTGGTGGACGTGCAGCGCCGCGTTTACGGCTGGAGCGGCGCGCTTGTCACCAACTCCAATTGCACCAGCGCGCCGGTGGCAATGGCGCTGACTCCGCTGCGCTGCTTTGGGATCGAGGCGCTGACGGTGGTCAGCCAACAAGCGATCAGCGGCGCGGGTTACCCGGGCGTGCCCGCGCTGGACATCGTGGACAACGTGATCCCGTATATCGGCGGCGAAGAGCCGAAGTTGGAAGCCGAGCCGCGCAAGATGTTGGGCGCGCTGGCCGGTGACCATGTGGAGATGCTGGACTGCACCATCAGCGCCACGTGTACGCGCGTGCCGGTGCTGGACGGACACTTGGTGCATGTGGCCGTGCGTTTTCGCCAGCCGGTGGCTGAAGCGGACATTATCCAGGCGTGGGAACAGTTCCGAGGGCCGGCGCCCGTGCCGGAGCTGCCTAGCGCACCGGCACAGCCGCTCGTTTACCGCACCGCGCCGGACCGTCCGCAGCCGCGCCGTGACCGCGACACCGGCGGCGGCATGGCGACCGTGATCGGGCGGTTGCGTCCCGATCCGGTCATCGGCGGTTGGAAGTTCGTGGCGATGGCACACAACACCGTGCGCGGCGCGGCAGGTTGCGCCATTCTCAACGCGGAGCTGCTGGCCGTGCAGGGCTACGTCTAAACGCGCAGCGCTGAGCGGGAGTACGCGGGGCGCTGCCCATAGGCATTAAGCTAAGAACAAAAAACGCATGGTAGACTTCACCTTTATCCATTGTCTCTAACGACAAGGAGAAGCTACCATGCGCCGAACAACTAAGGACCAGTATACCCAACAAAGCGCCATAATCCAGCGGCTTTTGCACGAGACAGCGGAAGAATATGGGGTG
>CAZZNC010000469.1:0-568 GCA_964655405.1 uncultured Anaerolineaceae bacterium
TCCAGCAGCGCCTGTTCCACGTCCTTCCAACTGGTGATGCCCGCCCGCGCGGCCAGGTCGCGCGCCTCGCGGTAAAGCCGCTCCGCCTCGTCGTAGTTGCCCGCGCGCACAAGCGAGTTGGCGCGGTTGTAGGCGATGCGCGCGTCGAACGGGATACGGTGGTCTGGCACCACGCCGCGCAGCAAGTTGTCCTCGGCCTTTTGCCGATACTCTTGCGCCTGGGCGTTGTCCGGATCGGCGGCCAGGGCGCGGTTGGCCAGCTCCACCGTGCGCTGATAGTCGCCGGAGTAGTACGCCTGCGTGATCTCCGCCATCAAGTCGCCCACGTCCGCCGCAGCCGCAGCGGGCGCGCCCCCTTCTTCCACCGGCGGCATAGGCACTTCCGGCGTGGCGGGCGGCGCCTGCTCCGCAGGGGCGGCCTGCGGCGTGTACTGTAGGCCGTAGCGCTCTAAAATGCCGCGCACCTTCAGCTCCAACTGCGGGGAACGCGCGGCGGCCTGCTGCAAAAGCTCCAACGTTTCGGCGTTGTTCGGGTCGTGGTCGAGCGCCTCGGCCAGGATGTCTACCG
>CAZZNC010000469.1:578-2426 GCA_964655405.1 uncultured Anaerolineaceae bacterium
CTCGTCCGCGTCGTCCTCGTCGCCCGCGATCTCGATGCGGATGCGCGCCCGCCGCAAAAGCCCGCGCACGGCGGCGGCCTCCGGCGTGCGCGGGGCGCTGTGTTGCGCCAGCTCCGCGAAGAGACGGCGCGCCTCCTCCTCATAGGGCGTGTTCTTGCACTGCGCCAGCAGCACGCGCGCCTCGCTTTCCAATTGCGCGATCTCGCTGGCGGTGGCGCTGGCGGGCAGCGCCTCGATCCGTTGGCGCAAATCGTCCAGGCGTTGTTGGTGCTCGCTCATGGGGGCATCTTTCCTTCGGTTCAACCTTACGGGATGACGCGATGATTGAGCGCGTCGTTAATTTGCGCCAAAAGACGGCGCAACTCGGCTTCCATATCCTCGTTGATGTCGTCCAAAATGGCGGCTTCCACCAGCAGATCGCGCGCGGTGCGCAAGGCGTCTTGCCCTGCGCGCAGCATGTGCAGCCCCTGGCGCATCCGCTGACGCGCCTCGCGCAACGCGGGCACGGTCGGCACACCGGCGATCTCCCAGCCGTGCCGCGCCGCCACGCGCTCCAGCCCCTCGATAAACTCGCCGATGGTGGAAAGCTCCTGGCGCGCGCCGCGTTGCAAAAGCTCTTGCAGCGCCGGGCTGAGCGTCGGCTCGACGCCAAAATCCAGCGTGTCCACCTCGGCATAGCGGCGCTCCACTTCTGCGCGGGAGGCCGGTTGCGGGCGCAGCGCGCCTTTTTGCGGCGAAAGTCCGGTGAAAATGGGGTAGAGCACGCCCACACAAAGATTGTGCACGTCCTTCGCCAAATGTTGCTCGACGGTGTGCGTGCCCGTTTCCACCAGTTGGGAGCTGTTGAAGTCAATAATGCGCAACTGCTGCCCGTCCCAATAGACGTGTTCCAGCTTGTGATCCAAATACACGATGCGGCGCGCGTGCGCTTCTTGCAAAAAGCGCGCGAACTGCATCGCCAGGTCCAGCCCCTCTTCGGTGGGCAGACGGCGGCGCCCGTGCGCGTTGTTCGGCTTCATCACGTAAAAGAGGCTGTGGCGGCGCGGCATCAGCTCCAGCGCCAGGTAGGGACGCCAGCCCTGCGCGCTATAGGGATAAAGCTGCTCGCGGAAGGCGGCCACGTCCCGCCCCAGCGCCACGATCTCGCCCCCTTCCGGACGCTCGGCGCGCGCCGAAACAAAGCCGCAATCGTAGAGCTTGACCGCGACGGGGCAATCTTCCAGCCGCACGAGCAAATCCGCCTCGTTGACAAAGGCGCGCGCCTCCCATTGCGGCGAGCCGTCGTCAGAAAGATGCTCCGGACGCATGACCTTAAAAGCCACGTGCCGCTCGTCCTGGCGGTCTTCGGCCTCCAACACGCGGGCATAGTGCCCCAGCGCAAAGGTATCGATGGTGTTGCCGATGTGATAGCGCTCGGCGAGCGCCTGTTCGCGTATTTCCATAGCGGATGTGGAACGCTCCTTGACGTCGGTTTAGGGTATTTCGTCGCGCGGGTTGAAGTTGACCGCCAGCGTGTGCACGTTGACCGTCACGTCCGCCCCGCTCACGTACAGCAGCAGCGTCAGCGGCTCGCCTTGCGGGTAGAGGAACACCGAATCGCCCAAACGCCGCTCGTCCACGTAAAAGCTAATTGTATAGGGGCTGGTGCGGCGCAATGAAAGCGTCACTTGCGGGTCCGCCAACGGGTATTCAGTGGAGGCGCGGAAAAGGCCGTTCTGGTTCAGCCCGAGCTGCGCGATGCCCGCCGCGCCGATCTGCACCTGGCCGATGGTCTGCTCGGCGTTGGCGTTGGCGACGCCCAGCCCAAAGGCCACCGCGCCCGCTTCCAAAGCCTGCGGATCGTAGCTC
>CAZZNC010000470.1:0-374 GCA_964655405.1 uncultured Anaerolineaceae bacterium
GCGTGCCCGGCCCCGATGATTTCATCCAGTACACGGCCAACGCCACCGGCGCCAAGGTGCTCGCCGACGCGACGGTCTACGCCAAGCCGGGGATGCCGGCCAATCCGGCCATCGTGTTGCCGGCGGGCAAGAGCGTTGTCGTGCTGGGTATGGACGCCAGCGGCCATTATTACAAGATCGTCTTTGCGGCCAACTATCTGTGGGTGCAAGCGGACAAGCTCGGCCCCAATCCGGACTATCCTTGGATGGGCGCGCCGCTGCCGACGGATGTCGTCGAGTAGCTCAGCCGTAACCGCAACCGTCCTGACGCCCCGCCCCAACCGGCTGGGGCGTTTTTTGTGCGCCAAGCTGGTATAATTTTCCGCAGAAGCCAA
>CAZZNC010000470.1:384-2398 GCA_964655405.1 uncultured Anaerolineaceae bacterium
TTGATTACGCCCGCCGCCAACGCCAACAAACCAGCGGCCCGCTCGCGCTGCGGATGCGCCCGCGCACGCTGGACGAATTCGTCGGCCAAGAGCATATCGTCGGCCCGGGGCGCTTGTTGCGCCGCGCCATCAAAGCGGATCAGATCAGCTCGATCATATTGTGGGGGCCGCCAGGGACAGGCAAAACCACGCTCGCCAACATCATCGCGCACAGCACACGCCGATACTTCGCGCGGCTGAACGCGGTCACGTCCGGCGTCAAAGACCTACGCGAGCTGGTCGCCGCCGCCCAAGACCGCTTGGGCATGTACGGACAGGGAACGGTGCTCTTCATTGACGAGATCCACCGCTGGAACAAAACTCAACAAGACGGGCTGCTGCCTTTCGTGGAAGACGGCACAGTGATTTTGATCGGCTCGACGACCGAAAACCCGTTCTTTTCGCTGGTCAATCCGCTGCTGAGCCGCAGCCGCGTCTTTCAGCTCAAGCCGCTGAACGAGGCGCAGATCGTGGAAATTTTGCAGCGCGCGCTGGAAGACACCGAGCGCGGCTTGGGGCGGCAGCCGATACGCTTGACCGAGGAAGCAGCGCAACACTGGGCGCACGTTTGCGGCGGAGACGCCCGCAGCGCACTCAACGCGCTGGAGCTAGCCGCCAAGACCACCCCACCCGGGCCAGGCGGCGCGGTCTTGATCGATCTAGAAGTGGCCGAAGAGAGCATCCAGCGGCGCGCGCTGCGCTATGACAAAAGCGGCGACGAACATTACGACACGGTGAGCGCGTTTATCAAAAGTGTGCGTGGTTCGGACGTGGACGCGGCGCTGTATTGGATGGCAAAGATGCTCCAAGCAGGGGAAGATCCGCGTTTTGTGTTGCGGCGGCTGTTCATCCTCGCCAGCGAGGACGTGGGTCTCGCCGACCCGCAGGCGCTGGTAGTGGTTGCAGCGGCGGCGCAAGCCTTCGAGTGGGTAGGGATGCCGGAAGGCCACTACTTCCTGGCGCAAGCGTGCATCTACCTTGCCACTGCGCCCAAGTCCAACAGCGCGGGCGCAATCTGGCAGGCGCTGACACACATCGAAGAGCACGGTGCGGGGGCTGTGCCGCCCTATTTGCGCGACAAAGGCGGCCTTTTCGGCACGGCCAAAGCCCAGTACAAGCACGCCGTGGCCGAAGCGTCCGGCGACCAAGTCGGCGCGGATGCAACGTACAAATACCCGCACGATTACCCCGAAGGCTGGGTCGCGCAGCAATATTTGCCGCTGGGGATGCAGCCGCCCGGGTGGTATCGGCCCAAGCCGGTCGGCTATGAGCGCGAGATCAGCGCGCGCTGGGGCCAGCTCGCCGGCGCGCAGGACGAAGGAGACGACGAAGCATGAATACACGTCCGGCATGGAGCGTTCTTTTTCTGGGCGCGCTGGTGGTGGCGGGACTGTTCGTTTCTCCGCTCTGGCTGCCGCTCTTCCGCGACTATATCGAAGTGGAACAAAACGTGCTGCCCTTCCCCGATGCGTTTTACGAACTGCCGCCGGACGCCCAAGACGCCTACCTCGACCTTTACAACACCAGCCAACAAATGGCGATTGACCTGGTGGCCGCGCGAATCGGCGAAGATATGGACGTGGAAGAGCCGAACCTGCCTGCCATTGACCCCAATCCGCAATTGGTCAAAGAGCTGTTGAGCGGAAATTTCGTGCGGCTGGACGCGATGCGTTACGCCAGCGGCACAGCCGGCATCTACAAACTTTCCGACGGGCGAACCATCGTGCGCTTGCAGGATTTGGAGGCGCTCAACGGGCCAGATATGCGTATTTTGCTCACCGCGCATCCCCAGCCCCAAACCCAAGAAGAACTCGACCAGGTCGCGCAGTACCAAATTGACCTGGGCGAGCTGAAGGGCAATCTCGGCAATCAGAATTACGAGATCACCGATCCGGCTTTCAACGTGGAAAATTACAGCAGCGGCAGCGTGGTGCTCTATTCCGCACGCTATCAATTGATCTTCAGCTTTGCGCCG
>CAZZNC010000471.1:0-2394 GCA_964655405.1 uncultured Anaerolineaceae bacterium
TGAAGCGTTGTTGCTCGCACGTCCAGAAATCATCGGTGATGTGCTCCCTGCGGCTACCCCTCAGAAGGTAGAGACGTTTGTCCGCGAACTGAGAGGGCACGCACCGGAAGCGATTAACGACGGACGCACCACACACCCCGCCGCGCGTATCCAAAAGCATTTTCCCGATTACAACAAGAAGATTGACGGCCCGCGCATTATCAAGAGCATTGGTTTGACGGCGATCCGCGAAAAATGCCCGCATTTTGCCGCTTGGTTGGAGCGCTTAGAAAGCTTGGGCAGCAAATAGGCTTTGGCTTCGCCCCTGCCGCGCACGCGCTGCTCATGGTATCATGGTGCGCGTCCGCAGACCGCGCCCATAGACTGACTGCACGAAAGGATAAGCTCCGATGACCAGCATTGACGAACAAGTCACCGTGTTGATGTCGGGCACTGAGTACGGTGACCCGCAGATCAAAGAGCGCATGACCGAAGAATTGCGCGAACGCCTGATCCAGGCGGAAAAAGAGGGGCGGCCCCTGCGGGTTTATTGCGGCTATGACCCCCGCAAGCCGGATTTGCACCTGGGGCACACCATCACCATGCGCAAATTGCGCCAATTCCAGGACTTCGGCCACGAAGTTACGTTTCTTATTGGCACGTTCACCAGCCTTATCGGCGACCCTTCGGACGTGGACAAAGCGCGCGCGCAGCTCACGCCCGAACAGGTGGAAGAAAACGCCCGCACCTATCAAGAACAAGCCTTCAAAATCCTGGATCCGGAAAAGACAAGCGTGCGCCGCAACGACGAATGGCTCGCCAAGCTGGATTTCCGCGACATCATCCGGCTGGCACAGAACTTCACCGTGCAACAGTTCTTGACGCGCGACAACTTCGCCCGCCGCCTGGAAGAAGGCGCGCCGATCTATTTGCACGAAATGTTCTACTCGCTGATGCAGGCGTATGACGCGGTCGCGTTGCACACCGACGTGCAGGTCGGCGGGCAGGATCAGCTTTTCAATATTCTGGTGGCGGGGCGCAAGCTGCAACAGGCGCTTGGACAACCACCGCTGATCGCGGTGATCATGGGCGAAAGTCTCCCGGGCACCGACGGCGAAAAGAAGATGAGCAAGAGCCTGGGTAACCATATCCCACTGATGACCACCGCCGAGGATATGTACGGCAAAACAATGAGCGTGCCGGACAAAGCCATGCCGATTTACCACAAGCTGCTTTTCGCTTACACACCTGCGCAGCTCAAGGAACTGGAGCAGCGCATGGTCGAAGACCCGATGGGCGTCAAGAAGGCATTGGCGTTCCGCGTGGTGGCCGAATTTTACGGCGAGGAAGGCGCGCGCCGTGCTCAAGCGCACTTCGAGCGCGTCATCCAGGGGCAGGGGCTGCCGGAAACGATGCCCGAATACGCCATTGAGGCCGATACGCGCGTGGTGGATATTCTCGCCGCCGCCGGACTGACCCGCAGCAAAGGCGACGCCAAACGCCAGATCAAGGGCGGCGGTGTGCGGCTGAACGGGGAGAAGGTGGCCGACTTTGAAGCCATCGTGACGCTCGATCAGCTTCCCGCCGTGTTGCAAGTGGGCAAGCGGCGTTTTGTGCGGGTGGTGCACGCCTAAGCGTTTCGTCAACACGAAAAAAAGGGCGCGTCCTGTTTGCACAAGACGCGCCCTTTTCATGGGTGTTGTCGGGAGCTATTCGCGCGCTTCGTCGGGCGTTTCGTCGGAGTGGGGCGGTTTGGCTTGCGCGGTAGGTTCGGTGGCTTTGGAGCGTTCGGACTTGCCGCGCCCCTCGCGTTCCAACACACGCTGTGCCCGTTCGCGCAGCTCGCCGCGCTGCTCGCGGAACTGCGCGCGTCGGTGGGTGAGCACGCTGCGGGCCGCCACGATCCAGGTGGTGGGTGAAAGCAACATCAGCCGCCGCCACCAACGTACTGCCGAGCGTCGCACACCGGCCAGCGCATATTCGCCTTTGCGCCGTCCCCAGGTCAGCGAGTAGGCTTGTTTGGAGGGCACTGCCGTCCACTCGACGATCATGGCCGCCCAGGTCAGTCCGCCGCCGAAACCCACGAAAGCTACCAGGTCGCCGGCCCCGATGCGTTCTTCTTCGGCGGCTTCGGCCAGCGCGATGGGGATGGAGGCCGCCGAGGTGTTGCCGTAGCGCTCCACGTTGCTATAGACGCGCTCTTCGGGGATTTTCAGCGTCTTGGCGGCATAGACGATGATGCGCTGGTTGGCTTGGTGGGGAATGACCAGATCGAGATCGTCCGGTTCGAGTCCCACCTGGTCGAGCGCCTCTTTGATGCTTTCGCCGATGACGCGCGTGGCAAAGCGAAACACGCCGCGCCCGTCCATGTAGATGCGGTGCATTTCGTGCTTGCCATCTTGCAGATAGGTGTCG
>CAZZNC010000472.1:0-2382 GCA_964655405.1 uncultured Anaerolineaceae bacterium
CGGCCACTTCGTGGATCAGTGCTTCGGAACTGCTGAGCAACTGCGGATAGTTGTGCGAAAGCGTCCCGTCCGCCTCAAAAAGACCGCGCAGGTACGCCCCGACCACTTCCGGCGGACTTTCGCGCACCAGACGCGGCACGCGCACCTCGGTGCTGCTCGCTTTGTTCAGGCCGTTGAGCTGCAAAAAGTCCTTGACGGCGCGATTGTCGATCACAAAAGTGACCGAAGCGTCATGGGCCTTCTGCTGACAGCGCACACGCACTTCGTCGCCGAAAAGCCGCCGCAGCAAGGCGGGCATTTCTTCAATGAGGTAGCTATCCGCCGCCACGCTCACCCCCACACGGTGATCCGTCTCTCTGCGCGCCACAAAGCCGTCCCCTGCCATATACCCCAGGAAAAAAGCCGTTTCCTCGTCCAGAATGGGTGGAAACAGCGGCATGACTTGGTTGCCATGTCGCCGCTTGGGATGACGCAAAGCCCGCAAACGCCCCTGATATTGTCCCAGTTTGACCAACACCGCGTCCCCAGGCTGCAAAGCGTCCAAACGCCGCCAAGCGGGGCCTGCGGCGGTCATCACCTTGACTTTGTGATCGGGCGTGCCGGTGAGTTCCAAGCCCTCTTCGGTGCGCACGCGCAAAACCGGTGCCACGCCGTTGTTATAGCCGCCCGTTGAATGCCGCGCGCCCTCGTCGGTGGCAACAGTAAGTTGGTGATGTTGCCAGCCGCGCTGGTGCTGCACGATCTCGTCCAGCCGCAGCAAGCCCTGCTCGGTGAAAACAAGCGTTTCCGGCAATAGGCAACCGCCCTGCGCGATCTCTCCAAAGGCCTGGTCATAGACGCGCAGGAAGCCGACCGGACCGGTCGCCTTGCCGCTGGAAGAGCGCACGAGCGCCCCCTTAGGGCGTAGGCGGCTGAAGGAAAAGCCGTTGCCGCCGCCGGTCTGTTGGATCAGTGCCGCATCGCGCAACGTCTCGAAAATGCCCGAGCCGGTGCGCCCCATGTCATCGTCGATGGGCAACACAAAGCACGCCGCCAACTGTCCCAAAGGCGTGCCCGCGCCGGTGAAGGTGGGGCTGTTGGGGAAAAAGCGCAGCGCAGTCAGCATGTCGTAAAAGCGACGCGCCACCGGCTCAACGGCGCCGCCACTTTCGGCTTCTGCACGGGCCACGTGATAGGCCACACGCCAAAACATTTCGGCCTCGTTCTCGACAGGCTCGCCATCCGACCCGCGCCGCAAATAACGCTTGTGGAGCACGGTACGCGCGTTTTCAGAAAGTGGGATTTCGCGCTGCAAGTCCGGCGGCAAGGGCACTTTGTGAAAGCCGTTGGCGCGGTCGTGTGTGTCCACTTGTGAAGGCTGTTTTTTCCCCACCATCGTTCATATCTCCTCAAAAAAATACTTGCCGGCGCTGTGGACACCCCATGCCCACTGGTCACCAAAGACAAAGCTACCACTGTCTCTGCTACCCGTGGCAGCAGAACGTCTGCAAAAAACGCGATTCGTGCTGTTGGATTAGGAAGACGAGGACGTGCTCGTTTCCCCTGTTTCAGCCGTCCCGCCCGCCGCTGGAGGTGTGCTCGGCGGCGGGACAGAAGGCGGCGCGGGCGTCTTCTCCGACGACGCAGTTTCGGCGGTTGGAGGAGACGTTTCGGGCGAGGCGGCGTTGGCTTTGGATGTGCGCTTGCCGTTGGCGTTTTGCTCGGTGAGCATGTTGTCTATGATGTCGCGCACGCCCCCCAAGCTATCCAGTCGCAAGTACACGATGGCATAGCGAATATAGGCGATAGGGTCTATTTCCTTCAGACCTTCGATCACCATATCCCCCACAACACGGCTGGAAACTTCGTCCTTGCCCAGTTGCTGCAAATGCGTTTCGATGCGGTCTACAAGGCCATTGATCGCTGCCGCCGCAATCGGACGCTTGGCACAGGAAATTTGGATGCCGCGAATCAGTTTTTCGCGGTCGAAAGCCTCACGGATGCCGTTGCTTTTGACCAGCAGCGGCGTGGCACTGAGCACGCGCTCGTAGGTGCTGAAACGACGCCCGCATACTTTGCACTCGCGCCGTCGCCGGATGCCTCCTTGGGCGTCGCGGGTGGTATCCACCACACGGGACTGATCTTTGGCGTTGCAGTATGGACACTGCATGATACCCCATCCCTCTGTGCTCCGTGCACGCAACGGGATGCGCTGCGCACAGAAAACATCATGGGGAGTAATTCCCGCTCCCCAGCACGCGCCGTGCCTATGTTGTCGTATGTGCCATCGGACACTTTGCCGCCGACGTAGAAAACCCACTTCTCCCACTTGCGAGGTTATTATCCCCGTATGTGGGGGTTTCGCTTGCGGCACCCCCTGTATATGGTGGTTCGTGGGCTTTC
>CAZZNC010000473.1:0-2382 GCA_964655405.1 uncultured Anaerolineaceae bacterium
ACGCTGCGGCCCGCTTCGGTTTCCATGCCCAACACGCGCCCGCGACGGGTGTTCATATCCCCCAGCACGTCGCCCATGTTCTCTTCCGGCACGGTCACCCACACCTTCATGATCGGCTCCAACAGCACAGGGCCGGCTTTGGCAAACGCTTCACGGAACGCACCGCGCCCCGCAATTTGAAAGGCAATATCCTTGGAGTCCACAGGATGCATCTTGCCGTCGTAGACCACCGCCTTCACGTACTTGACCGGATAGCCCGCGATGACGCCCTGCCCCAACACTTGGCGCACACCCTTTTCGGTGCTGCCCACAAATTGCGAGCTGATCGCGCCACCGAAAACCTCGTTGGCGAACTCGAATTCTTCCACTTCCTCGCCAGCGCTGGTCGGGGTCGGCAGCGGCTCGACGCGCAAATGCACTTCGGCGAACTGCCCCGCCCCACCGGTCTGCTTCTTGTGGCGATAGACGGCAGTGGCGCTCTTGGTGACCGTTTCCAGATACGGCACTTTGGGCAAGTCCGCGTCCATACCCACGCCCATCCGCTCAGCACGCTTGATCGCCACGTCAATATGCGTGCCGCCCATGCCCTCCAGGATCGTCTGGCTGAGTGCGGGATCCTGATACCAATTCAAGGTGGGGTCGGCGTTGGTCAGGCCGGTGAGCACCTCGTTGAGCTTGGCGCTGTCGCTTTGCGTGCGCGGGTGCAAACGCACCGCATAGATCGGCATCCCGAACTTAGGCGGCACAACAAAGCGTTCCTCGCCGTTGCCCGCCAAGGTGTGTCCGGTGTGCGTCTCGCGCAGCTTTGCCACGACGCCGACGTCGCCCGCGTGCAAAACGTCCAGCGGCAACTGTTCCACGCCGTGCATGGTCATCAAGCTGCCGAAACGCTCGTCGTGCTCGCCGTCCAGGTTGTGTAACGTGTCGTTGGCCTTGATCGCGCCGCGAAAGATGCGGAAATAGGTCAGCGTGCCATATTTGTCCGTGTGGCTATGAAAGACATACGCCAACACCGGATCGGAGTCACTGTGCGGGCCTTCCAACAGCTCAGGCTCGTCGCCGCGCTCCGCTTCCACTTTCACCTGACGGGTGCTGGGGGCCGGCACATACTGGATCAATGCGTCCATCAGCGCGCGCACGCCGATATTGTGCGTGGAACTGACCGCAAAGACCGGCACGACCAGGCGCCCGACGTTGCTCATGCCGGTGAGAATGTCCGCCTCGTCGAGCGTTTCGTTTTCGAAGTATTTTTCCATCAGCGCGTCGTCAGACTCAGCAGCCGCCTCGATCAGCTCCAGGCGTGCGGCTTCTGCGTCGTCGGCCAGCTCAGCAGGCACGTCCGCCACGTCGCCGCCTTCGCCCAAACGCGCCTTTTGCGAAAGCAGATCAACCACGCCCGCAAAGTCCGCCTGTGCACCGATGGGCAGTTGCAAGGGCACAAAACGGTAACGGGGGAAACGCTCGCGCATGGCATCCAGCGCCTTTTGGAAATTCGCGTTTTCGCGGTCCATCTTGTTGATGACCACGCAAATCGGCAGATCGAACTCCTCGGCATAGGTGAAAGCCAGCTCGGTGCCCACCTCCGGACCGGAGACCGCGTCCACCACCACGACCGCCGCGTCCGCAGCCAAGATCGCGTTTTTGGCCTCGCCCTGGAAATCCACATAGCCCGGGGCGTCCAGCACGTTGAGCTTGTGCCCGCCGTGTTCGACCGCCGCCAATGCCGTATAAATCGAAAGGGTGCGGTTGCGCTCCTCGTCGTCGAAGTCCGTCACGGTGTTGCCCTCTTCGACCTTGCCCATGCGGTTGATCGCGCCCGTATCAAAGAGCATGGCCTCGACCAGGCTGGTCTTGCCCGCCCCCTGATGGCCGACAAGAGCGATGTTGCGCAACAATTCGGTTGTATATTCCTTCATGCGGTGGAAGCCTCCAAATTCGATAGCTTGCGACTGAAAAATTAAGAACATCCCCGCGACGCCCCGCGCCAGCGATGTTCCGGGGAGATCAACTCAGCGGCGCATGGATGGGTGCGCCGACCTGTAGGCTCTGTGCGTAAAGGTGCATCAAACGAGGGTGATTGTACGAAACGCGGGGGCAAAAGTCAAAGGTCTTTTGAAAGCGAGAGAGCATGGGGGCGCCGACGGCCTGCGGAAGCATTTCGCTCAGCGCTCGAAAGCAACAAGCCACTGAACAAAAGCGGCGTTGCCAAAGAAAGCGGAGTCAACGGGACAAGAAAAACCGTCACCGTAGCCAAAATTTGACGCCACCGGAAACGGTTTTGGCTGAGCAAGTAGACAAAAGGGAAGATCAACACCACAAGATCATAGCTTCGAGTATACGGGATAATCACAAGATTAACGGTAAGCGCCAAGGCGAAAACGT